>JBBRRH010000001.1:0-74427 GCA_038201105.1 Nitrososphaera sp.
GAACTAACCTGGTGTTTGGAGGTGGAGGAAACGCGTTATATGGTGGAAACGGTGACGATCATCTATACGGCGGTTCTGACTCTGATATTCTCGTTGGGGGACCAGGGCATGATGTCTTTGATTGTGGTGAAGGAGTTGACCGTATTGTAGACTTTGATCCAAAAGAAGATACTGCGAGTACTAATTGCGAGATATTAGCATGATTTTAGACAAAGGTCACCGATTTATGAGCTCTCTGGCCTTCTGAAGTGCTGGATCACAGAGCAAGAATGCAATTAGTTGATGCAACATCGTCTTTAGGATTAAAGTCAAGAATCAAATCGCTTTCACCCTTACAGTCAAATTTGTCATGTCCTGGTCCTCCCTCGAGAACATCGTGACCCCCACCACCAATCAATAGGTCATTTCCTTTGCCGCCAGAAAGCATGCTTCCTCCACCTCCCGTGAGGAAGTTCGGTCCCGGACCGGCGGCCAATATGTCATCACCATTATTACCAAATATAATGTCAGACGTATTTCCACCACGAATTGCATCATTACCATCCATACCGTAAGTGACCCCAGAACCAAGGAGGCCCTGAATCTTGTCATCACCTCTATTACCATATATGGTCCCGCCGCCAATAGCAGCAATGATTGTATCGTTATGGTTAGAGCCAGCACAAATTGCGGTAGAAGACAGAATATTTCCATGGCAGAACGTCATTTCACCTGCCGGAGATTCGACAGTATTCTGAGTCCCGATTATGACATATTCTGCGGTAACATAATTCATCGATAGTATGTATGACGTACCATACAAAACCACAGCCATAACAAAGATCAATGCAAGGAGTCGGAACGAACGCAATAGGTCGATTTGGTTTTTTTTATATAAAAAACTATCTATAAAAGTCACATTATTTTATCATATAAGAATCGGTAGTCTTCTTATGAGGATAAATTCCTAATAAAATTCCGAAATCTGTGTCAGCCTACCAGCATTCGTGTTTTTTCCTCACCAGGGGGGATCCTTGGACTGACCAATTTGACAGTAATCCTATGCTGAAGTCAGCGATTTGAGATTTTCGTAGGGGTGATCTTATATAAGCGGATATTATTCATCTGCTCTACTCGCACAAATCTCAGGTGACGATATTTTTTTTAGTAAATTTGCTACTATGAGTCTATGGTGCAAAACTACCACTCTAGAATTATGAAAATAATCTACTATAGTAAATTCTTATTTTTTAAATACGAGATTGCAATTTCATTCCTACATGTAAAAATATACTAAATTAGATTGCACATCTATTTATACGCAGTAACAAAGCTTCTACTGTGGAATGTAGTACTCAAGGAGCATTGGGCATTGCTGTAGTATGTCTTATGCTTTGTCTTAGTGGCTTTCCATATTTAACGCAAAAATCATTTGGAACACTCAATATTTTTGAGACAGAAGATTTCCGTGGCTCATCCGTTGAAGATAATGTAATAACCTGCATCATCATAACTTGCAATGGAAACAATAAAGACGATATAATTATTGGTTCCTCTCTCAGTGAAACCATATATGGATTGAGAGGTAATGACAATATACAAGGTAACGGCGGCGACGATGTAATATATGGTGGTGATGGTAGCGACAATATTCAAGGCGGCTCAAGAGTTGATAAGATTTTTGGACAAAATGGAAATGATTACCTATTTGCTGACTCAAGCACTAGCCTACTAGGTAGTCTGGGCCAAAGCAAAGTAGATGTTGCGAGCCGATCCAATGATTCTATTGCGACATTAAAATCTACGACGATTTCCAAAGAAGAATTAGTCCCACACGACACTGATGATCGTGTTGATTTGTTTGCACAACTTAATGTTGACGTCCTTGCCCTTGAAGAAAGCTTCATGGATGGTGGAAAGGGAGACGATCATCTTTATGGGGGCAGCGGTAACGATATTCTCGTGGGGGGACCGGGTCACGATGTCTTTGATTGTGGTGAAGGAGTTGACCAAGTTTTAGACTTTAATCCAAAAGAGGATACGATTAATACTAACTGTGAGATTATTCAGTAAAAGTACAGGATACGATTTTTTTGCATATCCAAGGGCAGCATATTGGAGACACATACTGTAGATATACCATAAGAACGTTCTTTATAATAATATAATAATAACACAAGATGCTTCTTCTGACCGAGTCGCAGATCAAAGGCATTGTTCTAAGACAAACCATATGTCGGAATGGCAGCTCCAGTTATGACTTTAGCCTCTGGAGAGCAAAGGAACATTACCACTTTTGATATGTCATCTGTCTTCACCCACTTACTAAAATCTGCTTTGGGCATTGCTCTTCTATTAGCTTCCGTATCGATGACGCTAGGCAATATGCAATTCACACTAATACCCAATTCCTTGGTCTCCTGAGATATTGATTCAACTAGTCTAAGTAACCCTGATTTGGATGCTGCGTAGGCAGAATCAAAACCTTCCGATTTTAAACCTGTCTTGGATGATACGTGAACAATTTTTGCGCCAGGCCCAGAAGACTTCATTACTGGTATTACATGTTTGCTAATCAAAAATGCAGATTTCAAATTCAAGTTCATCATTAAATCCCACTCATTTTCATCTAATTCCATCACACTCTTTCCTCCCAAATAGCCGCCGACAGAATTTACTAAGATGTCTATACGGCCAAATCTTTCAACAATGGTCGAAATTAATTTTACAACTTGATCTTCTTTTGTTATATCAGCTTTGATTAATACAGTATTGTTTTTGAACTCTGAATTTATCTTCTCGGTTTTTTCATCTCTAACATAGTTGGCTATCGTGGTTGCACCGGAAGAAATGAAACTTTGCGTTAAGGCTACGCCTAATGCTCCTGTTCCCCCGGTTATCAGCACAACTTTATTTGAAAAATCATACATAATGTGTCAGACATTGATAAACTATAATCGTGATTAATAAATCAATATTAGCGTCATGTTACTGAACGCGTGGCATTTATTAATAGCCATTTGTCTTGAATTCTAAAGTAGGAAAGTCACTGTAAAACGTAAATGAACAAAGTATGTCCCAGTAGTTAGAAAATTATTTTCAGCGGCATCCAATGGACTTATATTTTATCATATTTGAGCCCCAGCCTACTTATAGATCAAATGCAGTCTGATTCAAGAATTCTTTCTCAAACCAAGAATGTTACTCTGTAAACAGACAACTGTTGGCTTTTTCAGTTCTTAGGGATAAGCATGTCTTTAATCGCCACACTCTTAGTTGTATTGCTGACAATATTCCCAAGTGATTTTTGTATGTCGTTCGTGATGTTCTTGATTGCTTTAGTTATTCCTACTTTTTCAGCTCCCTTCTGAACACCTCCAAAGAATGTCTGCCATCCCAACCCCACAATGGCCAGAATCAATACCCCAACTATGATTATCAACAGAAGCAAGCCTAACAACATTTATGATATCAGTCAAGTTCCTTAAATATTATGTATTCTATCTTCAGAACAATTCTAGATATCTACCTATCATGATGATTAATAATAAATAAAGGTCTGTATGATGTCTCGAGCTACTTTTGATGATTTGAGAATTGTTTTCGAATGCCGGTAGTCGCAATGATGTAAGTAAAAATTGAAAGGATTATCAACGGTCAAATTTGACTTAATTACACCGAACATGTCTATAAGATACCACTTATCCTACTAAAGTGTCAATTATTAGAAGCAAGTATTTGTATAACCTTCAGGCCAATCTTATTACTTATCGAGAATCGCAGTTGTCAACTATTCTTTAAATTTGGCTCTTAATTCTAAACCCTAGAGAACGATAGATAAATTTTCCTAACTTATTGTAATAATTTTGATAGCCCATATTGTATTACATGGTAACGAATATGAAAGAAGATAATGCGTTACTTATTGATGAAGGAACTTCATTATTATATCTATTTGATTCAAAATATCATCCCATCAAAACTACTCTTATTTCTTCATTTAGGTTAGATCAAAGATCACAAGATATCATTAATAAGTCAGCTGACCATGATTAAATTGTTGGTAGGACGAATTACACATGTTGAACCTCATATAACTGAAAGTGCATCCATACGGGATCTTGTATTCGGATTTGGGGATGGAATCAATACATCTTTAGGAATTGTAGCAGGGGTAGGGGGAGCTGCAATCACAGCTGACGTAGTTATTCTTGCCGCGTTAATAGGCATGTTTACTGGGGCAAAAGCAATGGCTGTCCAAAACTATCTAGCTGTAAAGTCACAGAGGGAGATTTTGGAATCAGAAATAAAGCGTGAAGAGTTTGAGATAGAAAATATGCCCGACCGGGAACGACAAGAGATCGAACAAGTATATCGTGCCAAAGGATTTGAAGGCAAGGAGCTTGAAATGGTAGTCGACAAGATAACATCGAACAAAGATGTTTGGCTTAAGACAATGTTAACTGAAGAACTGGGACTTAATCTTGATATTATTGGAAGTCCGCTAAAAGGAGCATTGGTAATGTTCGGCGCTTTCCTACTTGGTGGAATTCTTCCTATCCTGCCTTATTTTGTTGTCAAGGCAGGTCTTATTTCTTCCGTCACTGCTATTGTAGTCGCTATTGTGACGAGCATAGTGTCCTCTTTTGTGGTTGGAGCATTAAAAGCCAAGTTGGCCAAGAAAAACTGGATTAAGGGAGGAATAGAAATGGCGGGCCTTGGTACTGGCGTGGCGTTGGTTGGCTATGGTATAGGAACTGAACTTGCATCAACTGGGATAGTAAATATACCGTCAGCAGGCTGAGCAAAATGGGCCCGTAGAAAATTATCCATTAGTTTTCATTAGAATAAGAGGTACTCTGAATAGTAACATCATCTTTGTATCTTAATAAAGGGAAACAGCTGTAGAAGGCAAACCTAATCAGTCTAACCCAAACATAGAGAGATTATATAGTAACAATTTACGTGTCGTTATTTTCGAATATTATTTTAGTACATTTTTCAAATAGCGATAATTGACCGAAACTAGTAAATAATGGGCCACATGATTTAACCTAAATCCATATTGAAAATACTAATAGCGGAAAATGACGCAAAAACCGCATCATTGTACAGAAAGGTGTTGATGGATAGAGGACATGTTGTGACTGCTGTGCAGACAGGTGAAAAATGTCTCGAAATTTATAGTGAGAGGTTATATGGTGTACAGAGTAACACATTTCCTAATTCTCGTATACAACCTTTCGATGCAGTAATACTGGATTATAATCTCCCTGATAGAAATGGATTGGAAGTAGGGAAAGAGATACTTGCAATAAATTCCCATCAGAGAATAATATTTATTTCAGATTATGTTAAGGGTGCACTATCTCGTACTATAAATGAGCTGAATATGCCCGTAGAGATATTGCAAAAACCTGTATCAAATCAAATTTTAATAGATATTGTGGAAGAAACAGAAATCTATGATGAATTGAAAAAGTTTAAGATCGATGTTTCTGCATTTAAGAATGCTGGTTTTCGTCATGAATCATTAAGGAAGATGTTAAACGTGCTAGGAGAAAGGAAAACTGACAAGGATGAAGATGGTAAGATCGAGTGATTTTTACTAACGGCAGATTCTTATCTATTTATAGGCAAGTTCCCGGGTGACTTGCTTGTTATCCGAATTCCTTTTGAGAACCTTTGTCTCTGTCATACGTTGAGCATAATATGTGATTCCATGGTCTATCTGCAGATGGCTTAGAAATGCAACTCCATTGTTGACCGAGTCCTTGACAATTAAATTCCTTCCACATTCACTACATCGAATTATGTGTTCGTCTATTGCAGCCATATAGTAATATAGGCATGTCCTTACTAATATAGGTAATCAATTAGAGAGTCGAAGTGTCAATTAGATAGTAAAAATTACGCTAAATTGCGGTGGGTTTACCGATAGTAGAACAACGACGAACATGTTTTGATGAATGTGGCCCAATATAGCCTTCAACTTGAATAAAGTGTTCATTTTTTTTAATAATTCGAACAAATCTTATGTTCCAGGAAAGCCATTACAGAGCAGCAAATAAAAAATTGGCTTATCAACTCGTTTTAGGAAATAGAACTATTATTACTTGTCATGAAGTGTTATCATGAGAGGAAACGAAATTCTCTCCCCATAGATAATAACCCAGTTAGACATACTTCTGACCACCAAACTTATCATTTAGAACAAGATAACCAGGAAATTTCTATGAATGTTTGAGTTTGAGAATTCATTTTTCAGATGAAAGCCCACTGTAATCGGGCACATTAGCTTATATATGGCCTAAGCATATTAAATCCTGTTTTTCTTGATACAAAATAGTTTTCCTATGAGAGAATGGCATGTTAAACACATGGAAAAAACTCTTGTTAAATTTGTGACCGGCCTGTCGGAAAACGCGACGCGGTGGGAAAAAAGAGTAGACAAGAAATACGGAAGAATAGGGAGAGTATGCCGTAGGATTGAATATGATATAAAACATGGCGTCACCAATAAAGAAGTTTGCTTGTTTCTGCAAGCAATAAGAGTAGACTCCTCATACTCGGATATCAGGAGCGGTGAAGGCGCTATGGAAAGATTAGATGAGATAGAAGGATATTTTGGTAAACCTGAATTATTACCAAATTCTTATCCAAGCTACAAGTTTTGACGTAGAACCGTAATTTAGATTTTATTCTTTACATTTCTCTTTACTACCGTTTGAGTTCTTTCGTGAGGCAAGCACGCCAGTATTTAACCAAATTGTATTTAATCCGGAGTGACGATTTTGAGGTATTTCAATATCATTAGTAAAGTAACAGTATGATCAATAATACCATTCACAGAACCTAAACAGCAAATAACTTATCGCTAAAGCAAGTTGGTGCACCTATTCTCATACCATGTAATGGATTCTCTGGTGAACGCTCAATTGGATCTCGTTCGCAAATTCCATTCCACAATGAGGACAATGATGTACGCCCAAGATTTTGGCGTGTTCTTTTTTTAGAATTATAATCTTGTTTTGGTCCTCAAGATCGACCATGACAACATAGTCTCCGATTTTATTTTTAATAAGAGTGTCCTTCAACCTTTGCTTTATCCTACTGGTATTGATTTCGTTAGGCAAAGTAATAACATTCAAGTCATTCTTAACTTCTGGCTCGGTGATGCTATTGGTCGTGGTCGTGAGGTCTCGCCTATGTTCAGTCTCTGCAATATCTTCGCCTATTTTGATTTGTTTTAGGATAATAGATCTTAAATCCATGGGCAGCCTTGACAAATCAATGCTAATCTCCACGTGTATCGATGAATCGCATTCTTTTTAACCCTATTGCCAGTTGAACCACTTGAACAAGATGCAATGACTCTAGTAACAATAATCGAGACACTAAGAAATACTATTTAGTGTCTCTACCTTTCTACCTATCTATCATTTTACAAACAATTTTAATCTACCACATCTTCCAAATACCAGTCTCATTTGAAACAGCAATCTAAAGTATGTATAACTCTTGTCGCAATCTGGATGATAAATGGTTCAAGTTTTCTTGCTATTAAAATTTCTATTGACACTATTCCTCCGTTACTGAGCGCTGGGATTAGATTCTTCATTGCAGGTTCGATTCTCTTTGCGGCATACTTTTTTCTTCAAAAATATGAGCATAAACACGAACAAATAGGTAGACGGCAATGGAAGGATGCTGCAATACTTGCATTCACGTTATTTCTAGGCGGTCAAGGTCTACTAACTTGGGGCGCACAATATCTTTCTTCGGGTATAACAGGACTGCTCAACTCTACAATCCCACTCTGGGTAGCAGTCATTGCGTTCTTGATATTCAGAAAGCATATGACCAAATTAATCATAATGGGATTAGCAGCTGGATTTGGCGGTTTGATGCTGCTAGTTGCTCCTTCTATTAGTAGTGGTAGCCTTAGTCCCATAGGAATATCAGCTCTTATAGTTAGCTCTATTTCGTGGGCTATTGGTTCGCTTTATTCATCCAAAGCCAAGCTCCCGATTAGCGTCCTTGCATCTTCAGGTATGTTAATGATCACCGGTGGCTTAATGCTTACTTCCGTCAGCTTTCTGCTAGGAGAATACCAGGGTGTAGACCTATCTCAGATTTCGGGACAATCCTGGGCTGCACTAATTTATTTGATAATAATTATTACTGTAGTTGGATTTACAGACTTCTACTGGCTTCTAAGGGTTACAACACCTTCTTTAGCCAATACATTTGCATATGTAAGTCCCGTAATAGCAGTTATCCTAGGATGGGCAATCCTCAAGGAGTCTATTACGACGTTGACCATAGTCGCGATGGTTGTGATTCTCTTAGGGGTGGCATTGATGGTTACTACTCCGAAAAAATCTAAACCTGTCAAATCAGACAAGAAGATGGTATAATGTCGGCAAATAGCAATTATTTGCCAATCCCTAAAACAACGCTAGTTAGAACTATTTCTCCCACCGGTCTCTACATATTCTAGTCGAAGTGAAAGAGCATCAGTAGAGAAGATTTCACTTTAATATCCTTAGTGCTGGTAGGTAATTCATACCATCGGTGTGCGCGACCTACCAAAATATGATTTTACATTAGGACGATACAAATAGTAAATTATGATACCATTTATGATTATACCTATTATATTTGCAGTATTTCCGCCAGCAAGAGATGCTATATTTACGATTATGGAGATAACCGTAATTATAAGTGTAACAATCCAAGCCCATCCAGCCCCTTTGAGAAGACCCCATGCTACAACTAGACTTGCAATTCCAAGAATTATGGAACCGATACCTCCTGCCAGAAAAACGAGACTTAGGACGCCAAGGGCTGTTAAGCCGACACCGCCTATTATAAATAGAATACCGCTGATTATCATAAGGATTGCTATAATTGTAATTCCTATCGGTCTATTTTTCTCCAATTGGTTCCTTTTTATTAGAAAACAGACCAGCATAAAGGTCTTTTCATACGTATGCAGTTTGTGAATAGCACGTCTAACTAAAGGAGTTGATACCAAGATTGCGGCGAAATATACTACTTGATAAGATTCACCTAATTCGCACCACATCTCGTAATATCGTCTTTTCTATGTTTATATAGAGTTCTTGGCCATGTCCGGACGAGATACAATGAGGGTATTTTTGACTTAGAAGGCTATGAATTCGAAATCTTGGTGTGGCGAATGTTTGAGGATGATTGGATCTCCCGACATGAGACCAGCGCAAACTTTAGTTCCAGTAAAGCGATTAATACTACCTTGATGTAATAGATACTATATGGTATCAGCACTCATTTTGATTAATTGTCATTTTCCATTTGACAAACAAATTACCGAAAAACTGAAAAGATTATCTGCAATTTCAGATGTTTACAGAACACAAGGAGTCTATGATTTAATTACAAAAATTGTTTATTCTTCCGAGAAAGAATTTAAAGAAACCATGACAGGGATTACTAGAATAGAAGGAGTAAATTCTACATTGACCTTGTTAATAGCTGACAAGCGCAAAGTGATAGAAGAAATGGAACCGATCGCCTTAAATTGATAGTATAAGTGGTATCTTCATAGTCAATTAGAGGAAGTCTCCCTACTATGATTATGTTCTCTTTCTTTTGCTAATAAGGAATTATTGCGTCAATGAAACTTCGATGTACACGTCATCAGGGATCTTTAGTCGCATGAGTTGACGAAGGGATCTATCATCTGCTCCCAAATCTATTACTCTCCTATGGATTCTCATTTCATACTTATCCCACGTATTGGTCCCCTGACCACATGGAGATTTCCTTGTAACAACTTTCATTTTCTTTGTCGGAAGGGGATGAGGTCCTGTCAGCTTGATACCATTTTTTTCGCCAATTCCTTTTATTTCTGAGCAAACGCTCTCTAACATAGGTAAATTGGTGCTGGTAAGTTTTATTCGTGCTTGTTGTGCCATAGGATAGAATCACTTGTTTTAATTCATGTTTTACTTCTTTGCGCCAGGGTCGTACTTTTCGATTATGGCTTTGACTACACCTGCTGCTATGGTCGTTCCCATATCACGCAAAGCAAATCTTCCGATCTCTGGAAATTCTTTAAAAGTCTCTATTGCAAGTGGCCTTACAGGTTTAATTCTCACTATCGCAGCATCACCTGTCTTCAGAAACTTTGGCTTGTCCTCAGTTGCTCCTCCTGTCTTTGGGTCTATTTTTGCTATGAATTCTGAAAGCGTTGCGGCTACTTGAGCTGTGTGAGCATGTAGCACTGGAGTATATCCTGGAGCCATAGCAGTTGGGTGATGTATCACGATTATCTGTGCTTCAAATTCTTTTGCCACTGCAGGAGGATTATTGACTGGACCGATAACATCTCCACGGTGTATCGATTTCTTGTCCACGCCTCTAAGGTTAAAACCAATGTTGTCTCCAGCTTCTGCTGATTCCATTTGCGTGTGATGAGTTTCTATAGACTTTACTTCTCCCGTTACACCAGAAGGCATCACGATTACTTTTTCGTTTGCCCTCAACACACCCGTTTCCACTCTCCCCACCGGAACCGTACCAACACCCGTAATGGTATAAACATCCTGAATCGGAATTCTTAGAGGCTTGCCCGTCGGTTTTTCTGGTGGATCAAACATGTCCAATGCTTCAGAAAGCGTTGGTCCCTTGTACCATGGCATGTTTTCCGATTTCTTGACAAGGTTATCGCCCTTCCAACCCGATACGGGGATAAAGTTGATCTTTGTGGTGTTATACCCTACGAGTCTGAGCATTTTTTCCACGGTTTCTTTAACTTCCTTGAACCGTGCTTCCGAGTAATTGCAATCATCCATTTTATTTAATGCGACAGTCATCTGTCCTACACCCAGGGTTCTTGATAGGAAGGCGTGTTCTCGTGCTTGCCCTCCAGGGTCTGTAGCAGCTTCAGTTTCGCCAGACTTTGTGGATACGACCAAAATAGCTACATCAGCTTCTGATGCGCCAGTGATCATGTTCTTAATGAAATCCCGATGGCCTGGTGCGTCTATTAAAGTGTAAAAATATTTGGCGGTTTCAAATTTCTGGAAAGCAAGATCGATGGTAATACCTCTTTCTCTCTCGTCCTTGATGCTATCGAGCACCCAAGCATACTTGAAGGTATCCCCCTTTCCAGTAGCTTCAGATTCTTTTGCAAAGGCATCTATAGTTCTCTGGTCGATCACACCCATATCGACCAATAAATGACCAACGATAGTGGATTTACCATTATCGACATGGCCAACAACCACGAGGTTCAAGTGTGGCTTTTTACTTGCGCTCATTATGGGTAGAGCAATGCATGGGCTTTATTTGTATTTCGTTAACAAGAGTATTTGTATTTAGTTCTGTACGACACTCTGATTCTAATTGTAGATATCAGGTCGCATTGATATTATTTTGTTATTTTTCATTAAAGGCAAAATAGCAACCTTGCCGCACTTCTTAAATCCTCTTATAATCATCCTCAATTCTGACTATGTCATTTTCATCGAATTCACCGAACGATAATTCCAGAATAACGCAGTCGGAGTTTGGTGCTGTTACTCGGTGTTTTGCTCCCCTGGGTATTGCTATGTCTTCACCTTCAGTCAAATGCACTTCTTTGTCCTGAACTTGTACAAGTGCCTGACCTTTGATAATTCTCCAAAATTCATTTCTTTTTGTATGATATTGAAGACTTAAACGAGAACCCTGATTGATGTAGAGAAGTTTAACGGTACAAGGTGTATTTTCATTAAATTTTTCGAACCTTCCCCAAGGTCTCGCCTCAGAATAAACGTTCATCCTGAAACGATTTGTATATATCAAATTTAATGATTACCTTGTGCCTATTGTAAAAATTAATGTGAGATTCTTTGTTATCTTTTACACATTACAAAGCTCAAATATGAGATGAATCATCAGAATGCATCCTTCAACGGAAGCACGAAATTAAGGGATAAATTTCTACATATGCCCCTTTCACGAAAACTTAGTTATTCGCATTAGGTTACATTAGTAAATAGTTCCGGATCTAGGTAACATTTATTGGTAGTTCGTTGACACTTTGGACTTGAAGGACCGATCAATAACTAGAGCAGTCTAGTTGGAGTATAAACACTACGTAGAAAACCTGGCATATATTGGAATTGCCCGTTTAATTCTTGAAAACTTCAACACATTTACAGTTTAGTAAGTTTTCAACACATTCAGAAAATAGATCCTTGCTCCTCTTGTAAATCCATTGTGAAAATTCATCCAAAGTAAAAAGACACTGTATCTGGATTATTGGCGGAATAAAACCACCGTGGTTTATAACTTGTATTACAACATGGTCCCCGATAGCTGTAGCGATTTCTTCTTCTAGACTTGATTCAGTTACCTCTAGAGAATTCCGATACAATTCAAATGATCTGCCCGTTTTAACGGTATTGGCAGATACATCAGATAATATTTTCTTGAAGAAGCTAAGCTGGCAATAGTCCAATGTCGTCTGTTCACCGTCGAATATCAAGGGCTTGCCTCTCAATTGATGATCTTTGATGATTTCACAATTTATACCTAAATGACAACAAACATTGACATAAAGTTATGAGATTATAAAGTAACACCGTCTGTAAAATTTATTCAATATAGATTATTATCACTATTCTATCGACATGAACACTCTTCTTCCATCAATTTCTACCTCCTTATATTTCTCATCATCATTTGGTCGCAAACTCAATTTCACTGATTTTACTCTTACTAAATAAGATAGATTCTCCCTAAAATCCAGAAGAGAAGTCAACTCCTCTTCATTCAAGTTCGACACATAGGCGCATGATAATACGTCAGTCGGCAAGTAACCTTTCTCTTTTCTTAGTTGTTGTATATTTCTAGCTAGATCTTTGACCAAGCCTTTAGTAAGTAGATCATTGTTTCGGATAGTTTCTATTAAGACTATGATGTCTCCAGTATCCGTCTCTGCCATAGAAAATCCTGGAGCTGGAGAATAAGATAACTCTACATCTTCTTTCAATATCTCGAAATCATTACCGTCATATTCTACCAAGCATTTTCCTTCGGATATCAAAGTCTTTATGATTTTACTTTGGTCTGCGTTCTCAAAAGATCTTAATATCTTGGGAAGATCGTTCTTTAAAAGTGGAGCAATTCGCTTTGTCTTTAGCTTGGCTGATATTTCCACTACATTGTAATTCAATAAACCTGCCAATCTACCATAAACATCCCTTATTTTGGGTATTGTCAATATCTCCAGAGAATCAGTGTTCATTTGTGTTTTCATGATCTCCGTAAGCTCGTTCACCTTTGCTATGTCATCATCTTCCATAAAGACTATAATTCTACTTATCGGCCATCTTCTCTTTATTTTTGCCTTCGTTCTTGCAGAATTTGCTAGGGAGACGATTTCCTTCGCTATATTGACATTTGTTTCCACTCTAGGATTTATTAATGAATCCTTTATTTTTGGCCAAGATTCTATCAAGATAGATTGTTTGGTCGTGAAGAACATCAAGTGTAGATAATTACTGATAAATGGGCATAGAGGATGAATCAATATATCGACCTGGCTTAGTGCTTGACCTAAAATTGAGTATATTACTGATCTTCGTTCCAAGGTGTTTGGACTGTCATCCCACAGATCGTCTCTTGTAAAAGGAACGTATACCTGACTTAAATCGTTTATTATAAAATACTCTATTGCCTTTGCACCTTCATTAAATCTGCATCTTTCAAAGGACCGCGTAACTATAGTTATAAGCGATTGTAATTTTGAAATAATCCACTCTTCAATTATTCCAAATAATTTACTTTTAACCACATTTTCAATGTCCATATTCTTTGTATCAAAATTATCATATTGACTGTTTTGATGTAAGTATACATGCAAGTTGTACAGGGTATTCAATACTTGATATGGTCGTGCGACCAATTCGGTAAGACTGAAATTAAGGGAGTCTATAGGAGAAGCCTTCCACAAAAGATAGAAGCGCACTAAATCCACAGAGTTTTTAGACAATAGTTCTTTAGCATCCATAACATTTCCCAGGCTCTTGCTCATTTTGTTACCTTTTTCATCAAGCATATGGCCTTGAAAGAGGAAAGCATGGAATGGCGCCTGATCCGTATTCCGCATAATAACATTTTCCATTAATAGAGTATAAGCCCACCCTCTCGTTTGATCTATTCCTTCCGTTAAAAATGCAGCCGGAATCAGCTGTGAATATTCACTGTCACTAAGGGATGCATATGGAGAAGCGCCACTGTTATGCCAGGTATCGAGCACGAAGGGTTCTCGAGACATTATATCCTTACAATGAGAACACTTAAGTTGTATTCGATCTATCCATGGTCGATGTAGTTCGAAATCGGTACCATCAGGGAGCTCACTTGCTCTTTCAATTATTTCGCTCCTCGAGAACAAAGCCTCTTTTTTTCCACAGGAGTTACACTTCCATATCGGTAGAGGAGTTCCCCAAATACGTTCCCTAGAAATACACCAAGGAACTTT
The DNA here is from genome assembly GCA_038201105.1 of Nitrososphaera sp. Taxonomy (GTDB): domain Archaea; phylum Thermoproteota; class Nitrososphaeria; order Nitrososphaerales; family Nitrososphaeraceae; genus TA-21. Next base: position 14,501 of record JBBRRH010000001.1, read on the forward strand.
CTCTTTGATAATTTCCAAAAATCTGTTTCTGGGCGAATCAAAGAAGTATTCTACCTTTGATGCAGCAGACAATGGGTTTTGGCCAAGCTTATCTATCATGTAAAAATATTCTCGCCGTGCCAACCAAACGATTTTGTGTCCAGACCTCCAACATGTCGGATACTGGTGTACTATCTTTCCTACTTTGACATACGCTGAAGCTTCCCTCATGGCATTAATGACCATTTCATCGGCATCTCTTACATACATTCCTCGAAACTGACCTGCCTCTTCAGTAAAAACTACTTTATCGTCTATAGGAACGAAAATTGGAATACGGCGCTTGGTTGCTATTTCAAAATCCTCTTCCCCATTTGCCGGGGCCAAATGCACTAATCCGCTTCCAGTGCTTATATCTACAAATTGTTCTGCAACAACAAAATGGATGCTCTTTTCATCGGATAGCCTCTTTAATCCTGGAATCATTTCCAAAAGCGGATGGATGTACCTTCTTCCTTCGAGATTCTTGCCCAAGACAGTACGTATCGATTCATAATTTAATATTCCCAGTTCATTCATGAGTGATTGCAAACGATCCTGTCCTACGACCCAAACCTGGTCATTAACATTTACGTAGACGTACGTGGCGTCAGGATTTACACCAATTAATTCGTCAGTTATTAAGGTGAATGGCATCGTTGTCCAGACAATCAAAAACGCGTCTTCTTCTGACATTTTTACCTTATAATAAAACGACGGATCCTCCACATTCTTGTAACCTTGATTGACTTCGGCATTGCTAAGAGAAGTCTGACAAGATGGACAATATGCTACCACCCTGAACCACTCCTTCAGAATGCCAATTTCCCATGCCTTCTTCAGGTACTTCCACTCTCTTTCTATATACTCATCTTTATAAGTCCAGTATGCTCTCTCGTAGTCAAAAGACATGCCGAGGAGATGATCTACTTCGATCCATTTAGTTGCGTTTGTCTGTATCAATTGCTTACAAGCATTTACTATACTCTCAACACCAACTCTCTTGATGTTTTCTGATTTGCTGCCGGTTAGGCCTAGAAGTTTTTCTGCCTGCAACTCAATCGGGAGACCCTGGGTATCCCAACCTGCTCGGAAAATCACTTTATACTTTTGTAAAGTTTTAAACCTATACCACATGTCCTTGATAATTCTACCTCTCAGGTGCCCTACGTGTGGTTCCCCGTTTAGGGTCGGAGGACCTTCTATGTAACCCAGAACAGAATTTACATTCGACTTTTCTTTATCAATTAGAGATGCTTGATCGACATCACCCAGATACGACCTAATATCACCTTCTATCTTTTTTGGATCAAACTTAGTATAGACTTCCATCTAGTGCGCTAGTGCCATAAACGGATCCACAATTTTTATTTGTACTGATTATTCGGATAGTCTGAAAGAAGAGCAATCGAAGAGGTATACCAATTCAACTTTGATAATTTGGCAGCTTTCAATTTTTTCGGTTAAAAGTGCAGGGTAATTCAGACTTTGGTGATATTAATGCGAACCAATCCTTTCAAATATAAATACCGGTGAATATGATTTTTACGTGACTGAGCCGACGGTTTTAGATAAACGTAATTTGCCGAACAGTATACCCGAAAATATTCACGTAGTCGTAGAGATTCCAAAGGGGAGTAATATCAAATACGAATTTGATCCCACAACCGGATTTCTTTCCGTCGACAGAAAACTGTATACTGCCATGCATTATCCATGCAATTATGGTTTTATACCAAACACGTTGGAGGACGACGGAGATCCCGTTGATGTCCTGGTGTTAGGTGATTGGCCAGTGGTACCTATGTCAATGATAAAAGCAGTGCCCGTTGGTCTCCTATTTACGAAAGATGAAGAAGGTAATGACTCTAAGATTATATCTGTACCCAACTCAAAAATAGATCCAAGATTTTCCAATATTAAAAATATTGATGACATTCCATCTTATCTACTTGACGAGATCAAACATTTTTTTGAACATTATAAAGAACTCGAACTTGGGAAATATGTGAAGGTAACAGGTTGGGGGAATAGAGAATCCGCTTCAGAAAAAATTTCCGAGGGTATTGAAAGATTCAAAAATGGAGATTCATCTAAAGGGCCTTGAACTGTTCACTCCATCGGCTATAGGCACGCATCATGTCTACACTAACACTCGGTTTTCTCATCTTTAGGATCTCTTTGAAATCCGATGGGGATATAGACCTAGTGTTTGCCTCCTCCTCCAGTGCCTTTCCACTTTGAAAAAGTTCATCGACTACTCGAAGCTGTGCGGACTGACAAATATCCTTTACGTCACTAGCACTATAGCCTTCGGTCAACTTGGCAAGATCTTCAGATTTCAGCGATTTTTCCATCTTTAGCCTTTCTGTATATTGGCGAAATAGATGTATCCTGGATGCCTGGTCTGGAAGAGAGACGTATATCCTTTTTTGGAAGCGTCGCAAGAATCCTGCCTCTAAACTCCAAGGTTTATTGGTTGCGCCAATTACATACAATTTTGAATCTTTGGATTTTCCATTTATTCCGTCCATTTCTGTAAGAAATTGGTTCTTCACTCTTACCTCGCCCCCTACTTCACTGTTTCTTGTTCCAAGAAGTGAATCTATTTCGTCTATGAAAAGAAGGACTGGTACACCTTCAGAATCGTGGAGTCTTCGAGCCAAATTGAAAAGTTTTGAAACATTCTTTTCTGCTTCCCCTAGCCATTTGCTCATCATAGAAGCCGCATCAACATTGATGAAATAACCTTCTATCTCAGCGGCAGCGGCGGCTGCTAGTAAAGTTTTGCCACATCCTGGTGGCCCGTACAACAAAATGCCACGGGGCCACCCCAATGGAAATAGATCCATTCGCTTTGTAGGGTATACTATAGATTCTCTGATCGCACGTTTTGCATCATCTAATCCTATGACCTCTTCCCAAGAAACGTGTGGTTTGTCTTTCATCACCAGATCATCGAATTCAGCACCAAGACTTTCCGTTCCAGCATCTCTTTTACGATTAGTGCTGTTGGCCGGTGTATTTGATGAATAAGTTGTTGTCCTACGCGGGGTTTGATCTATTTTTTCATGGTGAACATCAGCAATGCCATTAGTCATTTGTAGTGCTTTTACTCTATTTTGGTAGGCGCTTGCTCTCTCCATGTAAATCTTGTTCAATTTGTATTCTGGATATATTTGGATGAGCTTTACCAACGCCTCGATTGCTCTTTGATATGCTTGAATTGCCATCCCTCTAGAACCTTCTGAATCTAATCTTATGGCCTCAGCGGCATACTTACTGGCACTATTTTCCAATTCTTGTGGAGCAAGACTCATGATAATAATACAAACCTCATTGAAAATTGGTGCTGATACTTTGAATTACTATGTTGTGAATCTATGTTGTGTAAGGAACAAAATAAATTGAACCAATTCAGCTGATCTTAAATGAGAGGAGATTCACTACAATAGATCTTTGTGGAGATTCCTTGTATGAGATTTTCCACGATACACATAGTGCGTATCCAATCTAGCAAGCCATCTTGGTTAATATCTCTATTCTCATTTCAGCAATACGAGGACTCCTCTAATTCGCATTTGCTTTTACTGTTTACAGATCCGAAATGGATTACTTTGATGGTAAGATTAGACGCTCTCAACCTCGTTGGTCCTTTGTTCGTTTCGCAGGTTGCTTAGGAATTAAATTATAATTTATTACTCTGCAAGATATTTTTTAGTGTCGGAACATAAGTTCTGTTGGAATTACCACCGATCCGTAGGCATTATTATGTTCCTCAATAGAGGATAATAAAGAGTTTGGCTAGGTCTCACAAATTAAGCCCTCATAATTCAACTTTAAAAATTTCGTCTTCTAAGCTTTTTCATGTTGGAATTTACTCATCCCAGCTAATTGAATTTTAGATTTGACGGAAGGTTCGAAGATGTTGTAGTGGATAGCCATTACCCTTCAATATCTAACGCCGTGTTTCTACAAGCCCCCTTAACCCCGATCTCAAATCTTCCTAATTGCATTTGTAATTAAAGTGACGGCAGTTAAAGTATGATTAGTCACAGCTCGACAATTTTTTCAGTTTTATATAATCTATTTGACATCCAACTTTACTTCTATTAAATAAGATTTGTCCGCATGACTGACGCTAAGACATATTCCTCATCACTGGAGTTTGATATAATTGGAAATCTCGAGGAATTCGGACTGTCAAAATACGAAGCTAGGGCATACATTACATTGGTTGAAAAAGGTACATTGGGCGCAAGTGAAATAGCTTACTACTCTCATTTACCTCGAACTAAAATCTATACAACTCTAAAAAAACTCGAGAAAAAGGGCCTTTCTACAATAACAGAGCGGAAACCGCTGACTGCCTCTGCAGTCCCCCCCGAAGAAGGATTTATGGAGATTATGAAACTCCATGAAAAGAGATTAAAAAATATGAAAGGAATTGTTCTTGCACTAAAGAAGATCGAAAACGACGGTAGAAGATCATCCAACATGGAAGAAAAAAAATACATTATCCTTGATCCAATCTTTGCTGAGGAAAAAATTCGGGACCTGATTCAGGATGCCAGAAGCTCCATAAACGTAATGGTAGATTCGTGGGGGTTGAATGTCGTTTCTAGATGTAAAGAAGCCCTCCTGTCTGCCATTATGAGAGGAATTAAAGTCAGACTACTGATAGGATTTCAATGCGCAGACAACCCTAATATTCATTCAATTCCAAGAGGACTCGAAATTAGACTTCACCAAATTCACGATAATATTCTAACCATAGACACTTCAAAAGTAGTTACTATTGACGGGACCAATGGAAAAGCGGCTGTTCTTAATTCCTTGGATATCTTTGCATCTAGCCACATTCGGTTGTTTGAGGAAAAATGGGAAGGAGCAATAAAAGTTGGCAATCTTTGTGACTTGGAGAATGGTATACTTGTAAATGCACTAAGATTAACAAGAACCCTTGAAGATAAAGTGGCAACTCAGATATATGATTATGTGGCTAGACCAGATTCAGATCTTACGCCAATAGTCAATGCAATAGAACACGCCGGGATAAGAATTATGCAATACAGCATAAATGAATTGATACGATTGATAGATTATGCAATGAGATTATTTTATGAAGGAGATCTAAGATATGACATAATGTATAATATGTTAGTCTTAAGATCCGAGTCTTCTGAGAAATCGCTTATTCCTTGGGCTCTCGTAATCATGTCATATCTTAACAAAATTGGGAATGAGGCAAAGATGATATGTGATCCTGAGAAAGTAATAGGAAATCGTGTTCATTTAAAACTATCCAACCCAATATCTAGTTCATGATAATCATAGAGGCCTCGCAGGCTCATGTTAACTTTAGGAAATGTCCCGATATTTTCGTGCTTTTTTATTTAGGATGTAATCAGTGTTTAAGGATGATAAAACTGATTGGCCACCATTCTTAAAGGAGCTCATGTGTTAACAATGGACAATGGATCACATTACTTTATAATGTGAGTATTTGATCTTTACTTCTAGTTCGCGCCATCATTGAATTTACGTTCTCTGTATCTGACTGATAGAGAATTACCACAGATAGAACATGAACTTGCACTTGACGAATACTGCTTTCTACATTCTTTGCAAAATTTGGTCCATTTTCTTATTCCTTTTATTCCGTGGCTGGCCAGATTCCAGGTGCGAACAGACATCACCTTAGCCAAGTTGCAAACTCTATAGTCATCTGACACAATTGTACCTCCATAGTCAATTGCCAAAGATATGACTGATATGTCAGGCCCAGAAATTTTGGAATCTCCTATTTGTCGGGCCATCGTCTTCACTCGATTGATAGATTCTTGTTTTGGCTCTAGGATTGAAATTTTTTGGCCTTCTATTAAGAAACTCATGAGCGAAATATTTTTTCTTATGTGAGAAACCTCATTAATTATCTGATCGGTGGTAATACACTTTTCACTAACTCTTAGATGGAATCCCTGATAGAAAGCCGTTGCATCCAACACAAAAATATCAGAAGCCAAGCCTTGCAACCTGCTGTATCCCTCTTTTGTTTAATCGGACAAACATTCCGTCAAATGGATACCGCGAGATTGTTATAGGAGATTCTGCCTTCACATCGAAAACTTCTTGTCCGTCAATCACTACTTTGGAATCGTTGGAAGAAGTTATGGATATGTCTTGAGGTTCTACGATCAAACAGGGCATCTTATTAACTGGGGCGACAGGATGGAGCAGCAAACATTTTACCTGTTCATGAATTATGGGTCCGTCCAATGAGAGTGAGTGTCCTGTTGAACCAGTGGGTGTAGAAATAATTATACCGTCCATTCTTTGGGAAACATGTTCGTTTAAAAGACTTATTCTGAGTGACGGGGTTCGCGTTAAATTCACTCTTGTGATTACTACATCATTCAATGCTGGACCAAGTATCTTTCCTTCGATTTGGGCTTGCAGCCTTATCCTAGAATCAAGAAAGTACTCACCTTTAACAATGGCCTCTAATTGGGTGCCGATATCGGAATGTCCAACTTCTGCCAAAATTCCTCTTGTACCACCAATATTAATGCTGAAAATAGGCGTCGTATGTGGGACCATTCTAAATGTCCGTAGAGTTGTTCCATCCCCTCCTACTGCGAAGACTAAATCCAAATCGAGATCCCTAATTTTTTGAGGAGAAACCAAAATTACATCAGGATGATCGATATTGTTTACTGAGAAAACCTGTACATTCCTTGTCTCGAAGTACTCCGCAATTTTTCTTCCTGCATCTATGGCTACAGGATTATTAAATTTTGTAACTATAGCCACGTTACGGATTTCCAATTGTTTCTTACCTTCACTCCCATTTGTGACGTTTAAATGCATTGTTGTGCTAGATGGCAAATTCGAAATTGCTGAAATTCATTCGAAATATCCACAAGAATAAATAACGACAATAAAAATGATTTTGGTGGGCCGATAGCTCAGCTTGGTGGAGCGTTCGACTGATAATCGAAAGGTCAAGGGTCCAAATCCCTTTCGGCCCACTCTACATTGTGGCCAATCTCGATTGCGAGATTTTTCTCAACTTTGACCACACTTGATTCATTTGAAACTATGCGTAAGTTTTCTTATATTCGTGTTCTACCCACTTGATAAGAGAGCCAAAATCTGAGCTTACAAAATCAGGCCCTAGTGTCAGAGCCTTATCACACAGATCTTCTTTAGTAAAAAGAATTAATCTAATATCACCTGAAAATCTAGCTTTCGAACTTTTCAATGCATTGCAAAGAAATCTTAGGGTGTTCTCTGAGAACGAGAAAATCAGAATCAGAATCAGGCCATTTCTGTTTCCATATGTTTTCAATACGTATCTTTGCAGATCTATGTCAAAGAAAGGATCTATTTTTTGCTCGACATTTCCTATAAAAGTAGAATCCCAACCAGAAAGGTGCATTAGAGTAGAGGCGATTTTCGCAAAATGAATTGAATCTTCAGATCCTGCCACACATAAAGAATGCGCCCTTAGTTTGTTTCGAGCATCATATGGAATGAATCTGATGAATGCCACAAGATCCATGGCGAAAGTAAGAATAGATAGCCTCTCGCTTTCCCCAATCCGTCCTCTGTTGTAGAGATTGTCGACGATATTTATAGTTGGTAATACCACATCGATTAATAGGCGCTCCTTTGTTATGTCAGAAGTTATAAGATTGTAGACAAGATTCTTTGCTTCCGTATCGTTACCAGAAAGTAAAGAATCTAGAAACTTCTGCTGAACCTGAACGTAATTGACGGGAAACTCGAGTTGAGAGACGCTTTGGTCTAAATACCATATATTCAACGCTCCAATTTTTTTTTTCTAATAAGTCCTTTGGCTAGCATCAAATCCAAGTATCTTGCCAAAGTCATTCTATTTATCTTGGTCCTAGATGCCAACTCTACACCAGAAAGTCCAGCATGACTTTCAGCGAGCTCCGAATATACTTTCCTTGTTATCTCTTCTAAAGTGTATCTTCTGTACAATGACATATAAAATATCAGTTATTCTGTTTTTTAATGGTTTCCTTTGAATAGTTTGCTAAAATGCAAGTCAAACGGATCTTCAACATGACAGGCGACTTTGCGTGGGCTTTTGAGTATTCTATCCGTAAAAAAGCTTGTTTATTTATATTCGGCGATTAACTTTCCTGATTTTATTTTAAATTCATCTATGACTAATTAGTTTATTGTGGATCCGCGCTACTTGATTTCAACAAATTGCATCGTTTAGATACAGTACAAAACTTTGGCGAATTTTGTGAAGCACAACATGTGGTAATGTATAACCTCTCAAACATCAGTTTCCTTGTATGATAACTTTGAAGTCTGAAACAAATCAGGATTCTAATGTAAGCCGGATCAGATCGTATGTACAAACCCGTCTTGATTAATGTTGTCAGCTAACAAAATCAAGTGATTGCAATCCTGTTTACATATTATCATCCATGATTCAACGTTGCCATTTAGAAGATACCAACAGATCCCAGATTTGAACGGTCCAGGAAACAAGCTGACGAAATCGCAAGTTTCGAATTTTAGCCGCTATTAAAAGCCAAACATCCTGTAACAACCAAAAATATAAATTTAGTTTGAAATTGCTTGCATTAGCCATGACGAAAGACAAGGTGATTCTGGCTTTTTCTGGAGGTCTGGATACATCAGTTTGCGTTAAGTATCTTCAGATGGAGCATAACATGGATGTTATCACAGCAACTGTTGATTGCGGGCAGGATGATGATTTTGATGCAATATGTCGAAAATCTGAATTACTAGGTACTATAAAACATGTGTATGTTGACGCTAGAACTGATTTTGTAGAAAATTATGTGTCTAAAGCTATTAGAGCCAATGCCCTATATCAAGGAAAGTATCCTCTTGCCACTGCCTTAGCTCGTCCGCTCATTGCATCCAGAACAATGGAAGTCGCACGCAAGGAAGGGGCTAGATATGTTTCCCATGGCTGTACTGGGAAAGGGAACGATCAGGTGAGGTTGGATCTTGCACTACGTGCAATTGATCCCAAAATTGGGATCATCGCCCCCATAAGAGACATGAATTTGACCAGAGATATTGAAATCAAGTATGCCAACGAACACAACATACCCATTAATGAGGAAACTAAACGGTATAGCATTGACGTAAATTTGTGGGGTAGAGCTATTGAGGGCGGACAACTGGAAGATCCGTGGTTTGAGGTCCCCGACGACGCATTACACCTAGTCAAGAAAGCAGAGAATTCAATTGAATATATTGAACTCGAATTTGAACAGGGAATACCGAAATCCGCAGACGGTAAAAAAATGAATTTAGTTGACCTGATAGCATACCTGAATGAGAAAGTTGGAAGGCACGGGGTGGGTATAATTGATCATGTGGAAGACAGGATAGTAGGAATCAAGTCCCGAGAAATATACGAAGCTCCAGCGGCTACTGCCATAATTGAAGCGCACAGAGACCTTGAAAAAATGGTTCTTACGAATTTTGAATTTAGATTTAAGCAGACCGTTGAGGAGGAATGGAGTTGGTTAGCATATAGTGGACTTTGGTTTGATCCCCTAAGAGAAGATCTGGATACATTTATAGATGCAACCCAAAAAAGGGTTACTGGAAAAGTAAGGATGAAGCTGCAAAATGGATCTTTGAATGTTGTTGGAAGAAAATCTGAATTTTCGTTGTATAGTAATGATCTTGCAACATACACTTCTAAATCGACATTTGACCAGCGTTTGGCAAAGGGTTTTGTAGAATTATGGGGCATGCAAACGGTACTTGCAAACAGTCTAAAGACAAGTGACTCTAGAAAAGAAGGTGAAAAAATAATATGAACATAGAGTGTAAGGATTGTGGAGCGCAGATAACCGTGACCCAAGACTCGATGGTTGGCGAAATCATAACTTGTCCTGACTGTGGTGCTGATTTTGAGATAACCCTTAAAACTGGAGAATCAATCGAAATCAAGCCTGCAGAATCAGTCGGTGAAGACTGGGGACAATAGATGGTGCAGGTATGTGTAATTTATGATAAAATTCGTTTCGAAGAAAAGATCCTGCATAACAAAATAAAAGAAAAAGGTTTAACATCCAATCTTGTTGATGGTAAATCTCTAATTTTCAATACGAATTCAGAGAAAGTAGACTTTGAGTTAGGAGATATCATTTTTCAGCGAGAGATAAGCCACTATAGAGGCCTGTATATTACCTCGTGTTTGGAATCACTAGGGTTTAAAGTGATCAATCCATTTTCTGTCAGTGAAATATGTGGGAATAAGCTACTCACCAGCTTGGCATTAGTGAAACACGACGTGCCTACTCCCAATACTAGCTTTGCGTTTAGCTCCAACTCAGCTCTTCAATTGATGGATAAGTTAGGGTATCCTCTGGTAGTGAAACCACTTGTAGGATCTTGGGGAAGAGGAGTTTATCTAATTAAGGATAGATCAGCAGCTGAAATGCTAATAGATAGTAGAGAGGAAATTGGAAGTCCACTTTCTCGAATTTATTATATCCAAGAGAAGATAGATCGTCCGCCTAGGGATATAAGATGCATAGTCATCGCTGAAAATATTGTTGCATCAATTTATCGAAATGCTGCAGAAAACGAATGGCTAACGAATGTGGCAATTGGTGGAACGACAGAACAAGCACAGATGAATCTGGAGTTAGAAGAAATCACGCTAAGAGCTGCAAAAGCCGTAGGTGGAGGAATACTTGGCATTGACTTGATGGAGGATGCGAAGAGAGGATACTTGGTTCATGAGATAAATAACACGGTCGAATTTAGAGGCGCGTCAATGGTTTCTACCCAAGATATTCCCGCAGCCATGATTGATTACCTGGTCCATGAATGCAGAAAGTAAGGACCGAGCCAAATATTAACTCGACTGGAAGAAAAGTCTCCTCGACTTTGGACTATGGAACACTTCGAACTCGTTCACAATGTTTGCAGATAATAAAATTCATAAGATGCTATATTGAGACTTTTTCAAAGGATTCAAAGTTATGAAAGTAGGAGTCATAGGAGCATCTGGCTACGTCGGGGGCGAACTTTTGAGATTATTGGTTGTGCATCCCCAGGTAGAAATAAGCATGGTCACGTCAAGGCAGCATGTTGGAGAATATGTTCACAGAGTACATCCAAGTCTGAAAAGCTTCATAGACTTGACGTTCTCGCCAATGGATATTGACAAGCTAACCAGTAAATGTGATATTGTCTTTGTTTCTGTTCCACATGGGAATGCGGTTAATGTCGTCAAAGAGCTTTATGAAAGAGGTATCAAGATAATTGATTTATCTGCAGATTTTAGATTGAAGAATCCTAAAGATTATGTGAAATGGTATGGATGGGAGCACCCTTTCCCGGAAATGCTCTCAAAATCTACTTATGGAGTTCCAGAACTATATAGAAATAAAATTAAGGAGTCGAAGCTAGTATCTTGCCCAGGATGTATGGCAGTAACATCAATTCTTGCTTTAAAGCCTTTGATTGAGAAAAACTTGGTAGATACGGAACATGTTATTGTTGATAGCAAGATAGGCTCTTCGGGCGCTGGCTCTCAGGAGGGAATTGGAACTCACCATGCTATGCGATATGGAGTCATTAGACCGTACAAACCCGCCAAGCACAGACATACCGGAGAAATTGAACAAGAATTGGGCATACTTGCACACAAGAAAGTGATGGTCAGTATGAGTCCCCATGCGGTCAATTTGGTCAGGGGAATATTGACTACCAATCATGTCTTTTTGAAAGAGCCTGTCTCGGAAATAGAGTTGTGGAAATATTACAGAGATGCTTACAAAAGTGAACCGTTCATCAGATTAATAAGAGACAAAAAGGGATTGTACAAGTTCCCTGATCCGAAATTTGTGGTAGGATCTAATTTTTGCGATGTAGGATTTGATTTAGATGAAGATAATAATAGAGTTGTAGCGCTTTCAGCCTCTGATAATTTAATGAAAGGTGCAGCAGGCTCGGCAATACAGAATATGAATATTATGAGTGGATTTAGTGAAGTGGAAGGCCTAAGATACACACCGTTAACCCCGGTATGATCGTCATAAAAATTGGGGGTAGCATAGTAAACGATTTGCATTCATCCGCTATAAAAGACATTCACAATATTATGTCGAACGAAAAGTTATTGTTGGTTCACGGAGGAGGAAAGGAGGTAACATCTATAGCAACTCAACTTGGAAAGGAACAGCGGTTTATAGTATCTCCGGGGGGTATAAGAAGTAGATATACTGACAAAGAAACTGCTGAAATCTATACCATGGTGATGTCGGGCAAGATAAACAAACTGATAGTCAAAATGTTACTCAAGGAAGAGATTAAAGCAGTCGGTCTTTCTGGAATAGATAATCACATTTTGGGAGCAATTAGAAAGAGCAAATTAACTGTCATAAATGAAAAGGGAAGAAAGATGGTAATCGACGGGGGTTACACTGGTAAGATAAAAACAGTGGGAACAGAATTATTAAACTTGTTATTAAACGAAGGATATGTCCCAGTCATTTCTCCAGTTGCACTCAGCGAAGAATTTGATTTTTTGAACGTTGATGGAGATAGAGCTGCAGCTTATATTGCAGGTAGCCTAGGTGCAGACAAGGTAATATTTCTTACAAATGTTAATGGTCTATATTTGGATGACAATCTAGTACAGAAGATTTCACTTGAAGGAGCAAAGGAAATATTGCCGAAAATTGGTTTTGGAATGGAAAAAAAAGTTCTAGCTTGTACAGAAGCTCTCTCTCTTGGTGCCAACGAAGCTATTATTTCTTCAGGAATGGTCTCCAACCCGATCTCCTCTGCAATAGCCCACAGCAATTGTACGGTGATTTCTAAATGACAGACGTAGAAGGCGAGGATTCCTACCTACTGAACGTTTATCAGAGATTCCCTATTACGGTTGAGAGGGGTGAGGGTGCGACAATTTGGGATGCAGACGGCAAGAAATACATTGATTGTATGGGTGGCTATGGTATTGGTCTAATAGGCTATTCCAATAAGAAGGTAATTGCCGGAGTAGAAGAGCAGCTGAAAAAAATTATGGTCTGTCACATGTCGGCTTATAACAATACCCGATTAAGATTTCTGAAAAAACTAACTGATATTGCGCCTCCCGGTGTAACAAAAATATTTTTCAGTAACAGTGGTGCAGAATCAGTGGAAGCAGCTTTAAAGTTTGCACGCAAGTATAGTCAAAAACCTGGAATTATTTCTATGTATGGTGGATACCATGGGAAGACATTTGGTGCTCTATCGGTGACGCACAATGCGAAGTATAGAAAGTCTTTTGTTCCTTTACTGGATAACATTAAATTTATCCCATATGGGAACGTAGGTAGCCTAATCGATGCAATTGATGACAAGACTGGGACGGTGATTTTGGAGCCGATTCAGGGAGAAACAGGAGTCATTTTGCCTCCAGATGGTTTCCTTAATTCAGTAAGAAAAATATGTGATGAAAAAAATGTTGTACTAATATTTGATGAAATCCAGACAGGTCTGGGAAGGACTGGCAAAATGTGGGCTGGAGAGCACTGGGAAACAGTACCTGACATTATGTGCCTTGCCAAAGGAATTGCAGCGGGTATCCCTATGGGAGTAACATTTTTGAAACCTAAGGTAGCTGAAGCAATGAGAGTAGGTGAACACTCCTCTACATTTGCTGGCAATCCAATTGCGTGCGCAGCCGGGAATGCGGTCTTAGATGTGATCAGTGAAGGCAATTTGGTAAAGAGGGCTGCTGAAACAGGAAATCACTTTAAATGCGGGCTACTTGAGCTTAAAGAGCGCCATCCTATTATCAGGGAAGTTAGGGGTTTAGGAATGATGCTCGCAATGGAAATGCGATTTGACGTGCGAGACATATTACTTGATGGCATCAAGAATGGACTCTTAATGTTGTATTCCGGAAGAAACATAATCCGGTTGCTTCCCCCATTGATAATGGATAAGGACATGGTCGACCAAGCCTTGTCGGTAATGGATTCCCTTTTAGTAGCAGAGGCGAAAAGACATAGTATCTGAAAATAATAGTTTTGATCTAGATCAGAAAATTTTGGACATCCTTAAAAATGACTCAAGAAAGTCATTCGTCGACATAGGTAAGGAAATTGGTTTATCCGAATCAGCGGTGAGGCGAAGAGTCAGAAATTTAGTTGACACAGGTATCATAAAGCGTTTTACAGTAGACGTTGATTCGGGAGATAAAACTAGTGCAATAACACTCCTATCCATTAGTTCTTCTGCAGATACTGCTGCAGTCACGGCAAAACTGCCTGATGTCAAAGGCGTTAAAATAGTTTATGAAATAACAGGTCAATTTGACATCGCTGCTATAATATCTGCTCCATCTATATCTGAGATAAATCACTGCATCGACCTGATTCGCAAAATTGAAGGAGTACATGACACAAATACGGTAATCATTCTAAGGACGCTAAGTTGATTTGCAGATTTTCAAGGTATCCCTTAAGAATATAGCCGAGAAGATTTATATCTTATACGAATTAATTTAATTTAGAATAAAAATGTCGCTGAAATCAGACGATCCTAATCATTTTGCGCACCAGCTTAACGAACCTCAGCTAGTTACCAAGAATATAAGAATTCTGGATTCTACTCTCAGGGAGGGCGAACAGCATCCCGGTGTAGCGTTTACCATTAAGCAGAGAATACAGATCGCATGGATGCTTGATTCCTTCGGCGTTGACCAAATAGAGATAAGTCCTGTTGTATCTCACGATCACTTTGAAGCAACAAAGACGATAATAAAGCAAGATTTAAGGGCAGATATACTAGCCCATGTTAGGGCCATCAAATCGGATGTCGATGTGGCAATAGACACAGGTGCTACATGGATAGCCACTTACATGGGGATATCAGACATACATCTTTCAGCCAAGCTAAGGATATCCCGTGAGGAGGCCAAAATCAGAGCACTAGAAGTGGCAGATTATATAAAATCACACGGCTTAAAATCACGCTTTACAATGGAAGATGCTAGCAGAACTGATCCTAACTTCTTGATTGAGATGTGTAAGGAAATGAACTCGCGGGGTATTGAGCGCATCAGTATTCCAGATACTGTTGGCATAATGAGACCACATGGCATGTATAATCTCGTAAGAATGGTGTGTGAGAATATTGATTTGTCCAGATCTTCAATAGATGTCCATTGTCATAATGATGTAGGTCTCGCGCTTGCTAACGCACTGGCGGGATGTGAGGCTGGAGCTGATCAAATCCACACGACCATAGACGGCCTCGGCGAGCGAACTGGAATACCTTCACTTGCGGAAACTGCGGTCGCCCTCACATTAATCTATAAAGTACCGAATAATTTTAGGTTGCATCTCCTGCGCGATCTATCGAGGACCATAAGCGAATATACAGAAATACCTACTCCAGAATCGAAACCCATAGTAGGAGATAGTGCGTACAAACACAAGGCAGGTACCCACTTGGCTGCTATATTGAGAAACCCATCGGCCTATGAAATTCTTGAACCGAAGATTGTGGGGAACAGAAGAAAGATAGTTTTTGGAGAACTTGCCGGCAAGAATGGCGCTGCTTACCTTCTGTCACTTCTTGGTTTGGAGACTTCCAAAGCAGAAGCAGAAAAGATGGCAAAAGGCTTGAAAGAATTGAGAATGGGCGATATATTAGAACTGTATCTGGACGAAAGGCTGGAAAGTAAAATACTTAACGATGCCCAATTAAAATAAAGGTGTTAGGGAAATGACAAAATGTCCAGAATGTGACGCAGAGATAAAGATCGCTGAAGATGCAATGGAAGGAGAAATTGTGACATGTCCAGATTGTGGAGCCAGCTACGAGATTATCAAGTCTGGAATGGTGTTTGACTTGAGGCCTGCACAATCAATTGGAGAGGATTGGGGCGAGTGAATACTGGGAAGACTGGATCTTCTCTTTTCATACTCTATGACCAACTTCGTTGGGAAGAAAAAGCAATTATAGAATCTGCAAAGAAGAAAGGAATTGATATTGGTATTGCGAATTGCAGGGACGCTATTATCGACCTAGAGCAGAATATGGAATATTCAGATAGAATTATGATTCAAAGATGTATCAGTTATTACAATAACGTTCACTCCACTGCAGCTATAGAAGGATTAGGAGCAACGGTAATTAATTCTCTGCAGACGGCAATCTATTGCGGAAATAAGTTATTTTCACATATGGAATTAAGAAAGGCGGGCGTTCCCGTCCCCAGAGCATTCTGCGCTTTTTCGCAAGAGTCTGCTCTAATAGGATTAGGCGAGCGTGGATACCCAAAAGTTATAAAACCTGTGGTCGGAAGTTGGGGGAGACTGATAGCATTGTTAAAGGACAAAGACTCGGCAGAAGCAGTTATTGAAAGTAGAGAACACATGTACCCGCTATATCATGTTTACTATTTAGAGGACTATATTACAAGACCTCCCCGTGATATAAGAGCCATCGTTGTTGGTGATAATGTAGCTGCAGCGATATACCGATATTCAGGCGATGGCTCATGGAAGACAAATATGGCGCTGGGTGGCACGGCAGAGGCCTGCGAAATTACGAAGGAGTTAGAAGACATATGTCTGCGAGCTGCCAAAGCAGTCAATGCTGAAATAGCGGGTGTGGATTTGATGGAAAGCGATGAACAGGGTTTGCTTGTACATGAAGTCAATAATACTACTGAATTCAAGAACACTGTACGAGTGACAGGCGTGGATATTCCATCTATTATGATAGACCATTGTATTAAATTAAAAAAACATTAACAGATCGAATTGGTCTCTCCAGCTTACGCGGTGGAACTACTGAAAAATTCATTAGAGATCTATACACCCTCCAGGTCGGAGGGAGGGCTTGCGAACCTTATTAAGGAAAGGTGTATGAGCGATTTAGGATTCGAAAGAGTTACCATCGACAGTGTAGGAAATGTGATTGCAACAAAGGGTTCTGGAGAACCGAAAATGCTTCTTTGTGGCCACATGGATACCGTTCCAGGTCAGGTACCGGTTAGGATTGACTCAGGATTCATATATGGAAGAGGTGCATCTGACGCGAAAGGACCTCTTATTTCAATGCTCCTAGCGGCCTCGGAATTTAAACAAAAGGGAACCATAATTTTTGCAGGTGTAGTTGATGAGGAGGGGAACGCTACAGGTGTGAAAGAACTTGTCAAGAGCAAGCTGTTCCCAGATTATGCAATTTTCGGAGAGCCGAGTGGCATAAGCAATATAACAATTGCTTACAAGGGGAGATTAGCACTCCGTCTAATTTGTGATGTAGGTGAGACCGCACATGCAAGTGCACCGTGGCTTGCAATGAATTCCATTGAAGAGATGCAGTATATTTGGAATGATCTTAAGAGGATATTAAATGAAGGTAATATAGAATTAAACAAGAAAAGTACTGCTGTTACTTGCAGTCTTACTGAAATTTCAGGCGGAACGAGTCACAATGTAACGCCGCAAAAGTGTAAAGCCACGATAGATATAAGGATACCAACCAACAGGACATGTCTAGAAATTCTAGGCATTGTTGACGAGATTCTCAACAAATTGGCCAAACAAAGGAATGTAAAGCTGACATATAGAATAGAAGATATGACTGAATCATTCGAAGCTGAACACTCTTCAGCTCTTGTGAGAGCACTTTCGCTATCTATTTTGGATGTGTGTAGGACACGACCTATGTTGATAAGAAAAACCGGAACGGGCGACATGAATGTTTTGGGTAATTCTTTAAAAATTCCTGTAGTAACATATGGGCCAGGTGAGCCACATGCATCACACTCAAAAGATGAAAGAATTGAGATAGAGTCTTACCTTACAAGTATCGAAGTATTCGGTCGGGCACTATTCCACATATCACGATTACATCAGATCAAAAAGCAAAATGTTAACAAACCAAAAATAATAAACTAAAGGTCAAATTGTAATGTTAACTTTCATCGGAATTGGCATATACGGGATCTCTGGCTTGAGCCAAAAAGCAGCAGCAATCCTAGCCATCTGTGATTTAATATATGTAGAAAGATTCACGTCTTCAATCTCCAATGACGATTTACAAAACCTAACATCCTTATTTTCTTCGTCTAATAGTAAACAGGTGATTCCAGTTAAACGATGGTTTGTTGAAGATGGAAGAGAAATCCTGCAAGAGGCCAAGGACCGAAATGTGGCCTTGCTAAGTTATGGAGATCCCATGATTGCAACAACATTTATGGAATTGAGACTCAGGGCAATTGATAGAAATGTTAAAGTCGAAGTAGTTTATGGAGCATCCGGAGTGACCTCACTCATCAGTGAATGCGGGCTTCAGATTTACAAGATTGGGAAAATTGTTACTATGATGGAAGAAAGTCATTCTGCGATTAGTGTTTATAATTCTGTAACCACTGATCTTCAGCTCAAGTGCCATACACTCATTCTTACGGAATATAGATCCAATGAAGACCAGTCTATATTTTTTTTGGATCCCAGGCAAGTAATTTTAAGATTGCTGGAAGTGGAAAAAGATCTTAGATACAACATCATAACTTTTGACTCGTTCATCATAGTCGCTTCTCGCATTGGTACCAAAGAACAAAAAATACTAAGTGGTAAAGTAAGCTCTTTGTTAGGAATAGAGTATGGGCAAGGACCCCATTCATTAATTTTTCCCGGTAAATTACACTTTATTGAAGAAGAGGGAATAATGAAGTTAACAGAGACCCTTGATTCACCTTCTGACAACACAGCTTATTTTGATAATATTGCCACGAGAATGATAAAAAAATATGTTCCAATGATTCATGATGAAATAAATCAAATACGCAGCCGAGAGACGTCTAGATTAGACTATAACAAAAAAATTGTAGAGATATTAGATAATGCAGAGTACTATGTTGATGACGCAATTAACTTTATGGATCAGGGAAAAAATGAACTTGCAGTATTGTCCATTGGATATGCGGACGGTTTGGTAGACTGTTTAAAGTTCGTGTCGCTAGGAAAGAAATCCGACAAAAGTAACCTAAGCCTGAACTTTTAATTGGTAAGGATGGGTGAATTCCTATTCCGATACCCTACAATAGTAAGGTTTTTGAAATACTCCATCAAATAGAATTCAGAGTCGAAAGTGTTGCCAACTTTGTCTGACAGTTATGGATTAGTATTTCGCAAATAGTCAAATGACTTTATTAAATCAAGTCTAGAGATTCAGTTACACAATTCTTTTATAAAAGTAAATTATGATAACACTAATGAAGCTTAATCTTGCTCTCTTGCCACTGGCTTCAATCATAGTATTGGCAGTACTGACGGAATCTAGTTTCGCTAATGCTGAACTCGAATCTTTGGCAGAATTATCTGGATTTTCAGAAGTGCCCCAAATTTTTAGTGAAGCTCTAGGTACGGCAACGCTACGGGGTAACGGAACCGTATTAAACTATCAAATTAACATAACGGGAATAGAGCAGGTAACTGGAGCTGACATTCACCAAGGAGAAGAAACAGAGAACGGAGAAATCGTTGTCACACTTTTCAGAGCTAATGCATCAGAGGGCCCTCTTAATGGTGTTTTGGCAGGAACTATAACTAATTCATCTCTTCAAGGACCACTAGCAGGTAAGGGCACGAAAGACTTGATTGATTTAATTAATCAAAATAGAACATACGTGAATATATATACCACGAAATTCCCTAATGGTGAGCTAAGAGGCACTATTGTTACTAGAGGAAATGTGTCTGTGGATGGTGGTATGAATAATGGAAGCATGCCAACGACAACTAGTTAAGGAGATATTCTGTTCATCCTATTTGAAATTTCGACATTTCGAGCACTTGTCAGGATCTGTTTCTTTCTGTTTGACGGCGATTCACGATAGTGGATACAGGTCTTCGGTATGTCGAGTAATTATTGGTAAAAAACAGGAATACTTTAAAATCTTTATTATAATACTACGATATGTCCTATTTTAAATCAGGAATTAGATCTGAATTCTTAAGTAAGATTCCAAATTTGCGCTCACCTTATCTGATTTGTGGATTCCCTGGAACAGGTTATGTAGGTAAGATGGTTGTAGATCATTTGATACAGGAATTGAAGGCGGTACACCTTGCCGACATATACTGTACATCATTCCCTCCCAGAGTAATCATAGGAACCGACGGAACTGTGGATCTTACCAGAAATTCAATATACTATTCAAGACATTGCGAGGCACACAAAGACGATCTAGTTTTCGTTACGGGAGACGCACAGCCTGTCAGTCCAGAATCAGAGTATTACTTAGCTGAAGAAATACTGAAAATCGTAACTCAGTTTGACACAAAGCAAGTTTTTACCCTTGGTGCGTACATTACTGGCGCCTTTGCTGAGAAACCCAAAGTATATTGTATGTCGACAGATCTAGAGACATTACATTCTTTATCTACTCAAGATATTGCCCATCTTGACAATGGGAGTGTTACTGGAATGAATGGACTAGTAATAGGAATAGCCAAGCTCCTCGACATGAAAGGTGTATGTTTCTTGGCGGAAACATCTGGATATGTCATAGACGCCATTGCTTCAAAGAATATATTGGAGGCTTTGATGTTCACAATAACTTTGAAGGTTAACATGGAGAGCATGATACTGAGAGCTAAGGATACAGAAATGCTCATAAGAACAATAGAGCAGCAGATAGTCAATAAAGTAGCTCCACCCAATTCTGAAGTTGGAGCGCAGGTCTCTCCTAAAAGACAGCCGGATACCGGATACATCAGCTAATGCACAATACTTGTCTTAACGTCGTATGCCTTCCTTACAACAAGGATTTTTACAGCTTCGCTAATTTACCATATCTACCTATGTTCAAACTATTCTCCCCTCTGAATGCTTGGGTATAACCGTTTTCAATTGAAACCTCATCGCCTTCATTCATCATCCCTATTTGATCATCCCATAAAGACAGTTTGATCTTACCAGTATCGTCGGATAAAACGGCATCAGCTACTTGAGCCGTTCCCCCAGTCCTAAGATTGACCGTCCTCGGTTCCCCCAATGATTCAACTCTCCCGTTCACATTGACATTACGCATTCCTGCCCGCAGTTCGTTTATCTTCATGTTCCCAATGTTTTGTTATTGCCTATAATAAAAATTCTACGATGCAATGACATGGTGTACTAATAAACATATATTTTACTTACTAGCTTCCAGAAGTTTTGGAAAGAGATAGGATGAAATAATGTCCTGAATTACAAGTATACGGAGGAGGGATAGCGAAGCATGGCCAACCGCGCAGGACTCAAGATGATTATTATCGGCGTGACATGTGAAATCCCGTCCCTAAGGGGTTCGTGGGTTCAAATCCCACTCCCTCCACTACATATTCGGTCAGATATCCAAGAAAAAACATGATCAGCAATATTCAGGAAGAAACTGATACACTAACGCGCCCAATGGCACAAGTTTATTGCCAGACTCATGAGTATTCAACTTCCCCGAAATCTTTCTTATAGATTTAAGTATCTTCCAAGCCCTTTGAAGTTATTTTCAGTCTACTACCAAGCCTCAAGATATAAGGTGTTATGAAAGTGGTTACTACTGTTACTACACCCAGTATTGGAAAGATGAATGACGAAATAGCACCAACGTCTTGGCCGCCCTTGGCTACAACCAGTGAAAGTTCACCTCTCGCAGAAGACATTCCTAGTCCGGTCCGCAACGCCGTAGTACTACTGTACCCTGATCTAACGAGTATAACGTAAATTATCAACAACTTTGATACGAAGGATGTTACAATGAGAACAAGTGCAGGAATTATAAATATTGGGATTTTGGAGACGTCCATTAACGCACCTACAGATACAAAAAATAACGCTGCGAAAACATCCCGTAGTGGAACTGTTATTACGCGGGCAATACTGGCGCTGTTAGATTCGGCGACCAAAACACCAGCTAAGAATGCCCCTATTACAACAGATAATCCAAGTGCAATACTGACGAATGATAATCCAAATGCCAGTCCGAGAATTACTATTAGGAGAACAGAATAGTCATTGGTCTTAGCTACCTTATCGATGATAAGAGGCAAGAATTTCGAACCAAGGACAAGAACTCCACCTATGAATCCAGCCACGATTGCTAATGACACTGATATCTGTACAATAGAGACGTTACTAGTTGCCGCTATAGATTGCAAAATACCTAAGGCAGTAATCACGACAATATCTTCTACTATTGATATCCCTAACAACAGTACGGTAGATTTTTCTCTCAACATGTTAAGCTCTTCAAGTACTCGAACTGTCACAACCGTACTTGTTACAGACATGGCCAATGCTAGAAACATAGAGTCATACTGTGAAAACCCCAGTGTCTGGGCTACAAAAAATACCAATGTAAGAGTTCCTAGTGATTCTGAGAGCGCGACAATAATCGAAGTCCTTCCAACTGATCTGAGTTTTGCGATTGGAAATTCTGTCCCTATGACAAACATTAGCATGATTATTCCTAATTCTGCGAGGACATTCAAAGCATTAATATCATGAATTAATCTGAATGGCGGAGTATAAGGACCTATTACCATCCCTGCAAGCAGATAGCCTATGACCATCGGCTGTTTCAACTTGAAAGTAACAACCAACATTATAGCAGCAACTATCATAATCACTGCGAAATCTTGAACTAAATAGTTAGGATTAGAACCTAATGTCTGACTTACTAAACCGCTTGTAAAATTCATAACCACCAGGTCAAAGACAAATGAGTTTGATGTTAAAACTATAGTTATCTGAATGTAGTTTTGGAATTGACACAACCATTAGGGAAAAGCCAATTCAGAATAAGATAGATGGAGACAATTAAGAAGTATTTTAGGCGTTCACTCTGATCATGAATATTAGAATAGCCCTTCATCCATTCAAATTGTTCATTCTCGTAGTGCGATTTTCCTTGTCTCTGTCTTGTGATCTCGTCCACAGATAGATCATAGCATTTAAAATTTATCAATTATCTCTAAGACAAAGTAGTCATAGTTAAATCTATGTCACTATCAACTCTGGCATTCTAGCCATCGAAACTGGAAAGAAGATGTTTGCATTGTCATTGAACCTATTTATTAGAACGATTCCTCCATTTCTTGCAGTGTATCTTCATCAAACATTCATAAACACTAATTAAATTAATAATCCTGTTACGTACATTACGAATATTCCAACTGCAAGGCCCGCAACAATTGGACCATTATCTAATCCATTATTTCCGTTAGTCTATTACCTCAATTACCCTACCTGGTAAACTATCTAAAATAATGCACCTGAGTTTTCAGAGATACCTGTATCAGCCTATTCATGTGAATTTGAACTTGATGATGCACGGAGTAAATTGGTATTCCATTGACTCTAAAAGTTGTTTTCAGGAGAAGTCCGTCAGTGAGGGTGTCTCGGGATCAGGTATGAATCACCCAGCGCGGTGACGTGTTCTTTGAGAAAAATTCATGTGACAATGATACGGAAATATCCCAAAAGGTTTTGCTCAAGTTCATAAACGAATTTTCCTCCGTGCACAATTCCTTCAGACCAACATTTTACAGCAAGTTTCGAACTATGTTCCTTAACCTTGAGCAATGAGGACGAATTATTCCCTTAGCTACTGATTTTGATGCAATTCTAGCGAGTTTATCTAGCTTGCCCAAACACGTGTCGTTCGGTCGTTTACTTAGCTTTAAATAACAAGAAAATATTTTGTGAGCTGATCTTAATATATGGAATCTAAGACGCCAGATTATGACATCATAATAGCAGGAGGTGGACTTGCCGGCATGATAGTAGCAAGCTCGGCTGCATATTATTCTAATCAGACTTTAAGAATACTGGTGATTGACAGGAATTTACCGCCCGAATTAGGAAAGAAGACTGTTTCGGGATGGATATGTGGCGATGCTGTTGGAAAGAAAAGTGTAGATTTTATGACTTCAAGAATAGGGATTGCTTGGGACTCGCCTGAAATTGAACATCCAGTCAAGGGAGTTGTAGCGTATTCTCCAAACCACGAAACATCTGTTTCTTTTGATGGAGAAGGATACATTCTAAATAGAAAACTTTTGCCTCAAAAACAACTCAAAGACGTGTTGAAATTGGGGGTAGAGATGAAGTACAATATTGCGTTAAGAAATCTCCTGGTAGAAGATGGCGTTGTAATTGGTGTAGAAGGAGAGGATATGGAGAACAAATCTCCAATTAGGAAGACGTCAAAGGTGGTCGTCGATTGTACTGGCGTAACATCGGTTCTTCGTACTAACCTTCCTATAAAGTCATTTATCCAGCGCAGGATTGACAGAGATGATTTAGAAGCCACGGGTAGATACATCTACAGCTTTGAACGAGGAAACGAAGACGAAACATTTTTTGACCCAGATTACTGCATAATTCATCTTGATCAGAGACTAGCTCCTGGTGGATACGCTTGGGTTTTTCCCAAGGGTACCAATAAAGTAAATGTTGGCCTGGGAGTTCAACAACGAGCATTGGATACTTTTAATAAAAGTAATGGAACGCACAAGAATCTCAGAACACTCATAGACGATTACGTAGGAATCAATCCTGTCATCAAAAACCCTCAAATCGTTGATTCTGAAGCCGATAATGGAAACGCATGGGGAACATGGCAGGTCTCCGTAAGAAGGCAGAACGACTGCCTAGTTGCGAATGGCTATATATTGGTAGGGGATTCAGCGTGGATGCCAAAACCATTGGATGCTGGTGGAATAGGACCTGCAATTATTGCTGCTACCATCGCTGGAGAAGATGCTGTACAGGCAATCGAGGCTGGGGATTGCTCGGAAAGCTCACTATGGGGATACAATAAACATTTTATCGATGCATATGGTTACAAGACGGCGGGACTTGAAGTTTTTCGCAGGATGCTGCAGGGCTTAAACAATGATCAAATTAATTACGGTATGAAACATTTTCTGTCCAAATTTGACATAGATAAAATTACAAATGGTGAACATCCTGAATTTGGTATGGTGGATAAAGTCAGCATGTTGATAAGGGGAGCAATTAACAAGCGATTAGCAGAGGACTTGAAATATACAGCACGAGTCAATAAGCAATTGGTCGATCATTATCACAATTATCCCTCCGATCCAAACCGCTTTCCCGAATGGCAAAAAGTCCTTTTCAATTACATGGATGAAGCATTAGTCCGTTTTGGACATTCTTAGTTATTTTCATCTCAATTTTTCTGCCGTCGATCCTCTGCTGAAAAGGGCTGTGGAGTCTCTGCAAACGCATCTATTCTCTTCATCAGAACTCTCCTTCTTTCTTCCTCAGTCATCATTGACCTTACATCTTCTATCAGGTGTCTTGATACATCCAATTTCTTTCTTAACCCTGGAACCAGATTATCAAATACCGCAAGAGGATATATTGATCCGTAGATATCGTCCATAATCTTAAAGAGATTCTCGATATCTTCCACCTTATTTTTTCTAAGTTTGTCGTAAATAATCCGCTTGATTTCACCAATACAATCCAAGAGACCCAGAACGTAAGATGGACCATCTACGTCGATATCGCCCATACTAGGAATCTCGGAGCATCTTACAATCGAAAGAAGCGATAGTCCTTCAGTTAGTTCTTGTTCTGGAACCGACAAATATTTGGCTAGATCCGTTCTTGCAATGTTTTTGAAATTTGCGAGAAGATCTTTTGCCTGTGAAAACATCTTTTCTGCTTCTATGTTATCACCATTATGAATTGATACAATACCTTTAGCGCATAGAATGACTACGTCCCTTGTTCCTTTGATCAGAGATTCTCGTCTGCCTTCCAGATCTTTCAGCAACTCGTTGATTTTTTCTAAGTCTGATGTCACATTCGATAGCATGGCATAGTGTGTTGTTTGACTGTGATATAATCGCTCTACAGGTAGCAGAGTGTACAATCAGAATATTGTCTAAGCCAGAAAACTATCATATTACATCTAGAAATTTTCTCAGCCACCTCAAAAAAAAATTAAAAAAAGTCTAAAAGTAGGGCATACAAATTTTGGATCGTTGGCGAATATTCGACGGAGCAGAGGCTATGGTTTTGAACATACTCTCGTTCAAAAATTCAACAGAACAAGGTGGGATGCCCGCCGACTTGGAGGGTCAAGTACTAACCTTCCCGATATAGTGGCAGTCAATAATGTGCATTCTATCTTATTGTCTATTGAAGCAAAATCTGGGACCAGCGATAATCTTTATGTGCCCTCTGACCAGATAGAAAGATGCATCCAGATTAAAAAGATGTTTGGAGTCTACAGGACGAGCCATGCAATCCTAGCGTTCAAATTTATGAGAAAGAAGAGAGTCCTACAAAATGGCGAGAAAACATACGTCAAGAGGAAATTACAAGAGTATTATAAAATCGCAGACAAATACGCTGGTCCAAGTCCACCTAATATAAGATGTACTTATGATGGAAAAACGTATGAAATAAGAGGAGATATAACAAGAAAATGCCATCTTGTAGATTATCCCATGCCATTCCAACGATGATCAACTTCTAGACTTGCTTGAATGCGTATAGCTTTTATTTTAGAATCCGGTGAGAAAGATTCTACTATGAATCCAAAAGAAGCCTCTATTTCATCTAGACAAATGTATCAGATTGAAAACAATGGTTATTCCCTCTTAGGAATGCACAAGTCGTACATGATGGAAAATGCAGGACACGGATTGGCCGATTTCATCATATCAAAAATGGGAGCTTCTTTGTCAGGGAAGAGCATTGTTTCGTTATGTGGAACAGGAAATAATGGCGGTGACGCAATTGTTGCATCCAGACATCTTGCAGGGTACTACGGTGCAAAGGTTACAGTAATCATCTTAGGGAATCCAGATGAAATAAGCACTGAAGAATGCAGAGCAAATTGGAACTTGATTAAGAAAATGAGGTCGATTAGAATCTTCTCCGGAACCAACGCATTGGAGAGCGCTGCAGAAGAAATTTCAAATGGAGACATAATAATAGATGGAATTTTCGGTACGGGGATTAAGGGCAATATACGCGATCCACATTCTTCTGCTATTGATATGATCAACAATTCCAAGGGGTATATAGTATCGGTCGACATTCCCTCTGGACTTGACCCTGATACCGGCATGACTCATGATAAATGTGTAAAGGCTGATGCTACGGTCACCTTCCACAGAATGAAAAATGGTTTAATAGGGAGACAGGAATATACTGGCCAATTGCACCTGGAAAAGATTGGAATACCGATTGAAGCTGAAGATAATGTCCTTTAATCTGGGGGTGGAACCATGAAAATTATTCAACTTCCGGTAGGACAAATGGCAAACTTTTGTTACATAATAGCAGATGAGAAGTCTTCGGAGTCTGGAATAGTGGATCCTTCATGGGATCTGGAAAAAATATTTTCGGCATTGAAAACCAATGGATTGAATGCCAAGTATATCCTAAACACGCATACACATTTTGACCACATACTTGGAAACGAACAGGTAGCCGCTGTGACTGGAGCAAAAATAATTCAGCATGAAAATTCTACTTCGTACAAGGACATAACAGTTAAGGACGGCCAAGTTATAACGATTGGAACTATATCCGTTCGAGTTATGTTCACCCCGGGTCATTCAAACGATAGCATTAGCCTCATAGTTGATGAAGATTCTATACTTAGTGGCGATACCTTGTTTGTCGGCAATTGTGGAAGAACAGACCTTCCTGGAAGTAATTCTGTGGCAATGTACGATAGTCTGTACAACAAAATCTGGAACTTGAAAGAATCCATGGTACTTTACCCCGGTCATGATTATGGGCCTACTCCCACCTCAACCATTTATGCTGAAAAAATGAAAAATCCGGTGTTAGGCTTCAAATCCAAGGATTCATTTTTAAAATATCTTAATAGCGATGATTAGTTGTGTCTTCAATCCATATTGATGCAAAAAGTTCTGGCCCTCATAAAGCATCCGTAACTGATTTTATCGGTAAAAATCCCATATTTGTGTGCGTCACATCCTATACCGAGACTAGCCAGATTCCTGGCATTACAATTGCAGGCGCAGATCCTGAATTAATCCCTTGCACCCCTGCTGCCGATGCTGAATTTTTATACTATGGACAATGTAAATCTATTTCTGGGGTTCCAGCAACCCCTGATGGCATCCCTACTCCAGCATTGATTACACGGGCAGCGTTACGAAGATCTCGAATACCAATTTTGATAGTGGATGCGGGATCGAAAATAAAACCACAATTGCCTGCCATTTCATTCGGCATCAAGTACGGGAGGGATATAAGAAACCAAAGGGCGTTAGAACGGTCCGATGCTCAGAGAGCATTTGAATTTGGAAAAATGATTGGAATTCAACTTGCCATGTCTAATGATATACTGATCATTGGAGAAAGTATACCTGGCGGTACCACAACAGCTTTAGCAGTATTAACGGCTCTAGGCATAGATGCAAAAAATAAGATCAGTAGTAGCATGTCGGTAAATCCACACGAATTAAAAAATGAAGTTGTTTCTAGTGCTATGCGTGGGTTAGAAGACCGTATTTTGCAACTGCGTAATGATCCCATAGATTTGGTATCCAGGATAGGAGATCCTATGATACCTTCGGTAGCAGGAATTGCAAGTGGTGCAATATCTCAAAAAACAAGAGTCATGCTTGCAGGAGGCACACAAATGACAGCTGTATTATGTTTGTTGAAAGCCATGCAAATACCGCTAGACGGGATATGTATTGGCACTACATCCTACGTCAAAAATGACAAATCGTCCGATATCTTGGAGCTAGTCAGATCTATCTGTGAAAATGTTCCTATTCTGTCTGTTGAATTAGGTTTGAAGTTCTCCAGAAAGGAAGGACTAAGAATGTATAACAGCGGAGTTGTAAAGGAAGGCGTTGGGGCTGGTGGAGCTGCAATAACATCAATTTTAAAATCCAAGGGGAATTTAAACTCCACCTCATTATTGCATTCTATTGAAATTGAATATGAAATTAGTATCGAAAGTCAAAGAGTTGGAAGTCTTCAAAATCGTTAAGTAAAACATCATGTGTTTTTGAATCTTCATGGTACTTCTTTTTTTTTAGTAACCAAAAAAAATGAACTGATTTTCCCTTAACATGGCCTGATGCCCTAGATCAAGTCCTAAAATTAAGAAATTTGCAATTTGGTTTGAGATATTCCACAATTAATGCGATTCTTTCTTTACAATGACAAGATGCTAAAAAAATTCTCGGTTACCTTATCGAATTTGATCTCTATAACATGTTCCTCTTTGTTTTCATACTAGATTCCTTATCAAACGATACATTAAAGGGTAATATCGATTAACTAAAGCTGTGGTAGCCTCACAATCACAGAGAGGCAACATGCGTCCGAATGTCGACCAAATAATAGAGCTGTTAAAATAAAGTAAACACGATGAAACTCGAGTGTAAGAATGACATTAGAGGAGCATTATCTCGGATCAGAGGCGATATTGAAAGTAAGGTATAGGAAATTTAGTTCCGGCTCTAAGTAACGTACCTACCTTTAACGTCTCACATAATACTTATACATTCTTTACACAACATCAACTGGTACCCTCAAGCATGAATGCTGCTTTCCAAGATTGATAAACTTTCCTATATGTTAAAGGTGAATATTATACCATTAGGTAGACCAAGGTAAGTGGTATTCGCTAAGATACCTGTGATTCACAATTAAGATGTGAATTGAATAATAGATAGAATATTATTTTGACATGAAATATATGGTCCCACTATGGTAAATATAGATCCTACTTCACAGTCACAGATTTTGCCAAATTACGTGGATAATCGGGGTCTGCATTGTTGTAGAGAGCTAGATGGTAGACCAATATCTGTAGTGGTATCACTACAACCAATGGTAACAATGATTCTTTGACATAGGGTATAGAGATACAATAATCATATATTGGATCTTGCTTATTTGATATACCGATTAGTTTCGCGCCTCTCGATTTAATCACATTCGCATTGGAAAGAGTATCGACGTATGTCGAGTCAAAAGGATTCAAAATGATAACTAGGCTATTCGTGTCGATTATTGCTAGGGGGCCGTGTTTCAGTTCTCCAGCTGCCATTCCCTCTGCGTGAATATACGCAAGTTCTTTGATCTTCAAGGCACCTTCAAGACAAATGGGGAAGTGTATTGAGCGGCCTAGGATGTAAATGTCCTTTACGTCTTTAACGTGCGCGGCTATCTCTGCAATCTTTGTTTCCAATTGTAGAGTTTTTTCAATCGCATTCGACAGTTCTCTCCCTTCAGTTGAAATACCTGTCAAGTTACCACCGACACGGTCAGCTATATAATAAATTATTGATAACTGGCTTGTAAAGCTCTTAGTGGCAGCCACACCTATCTCAGGCCCGCATTTTACTTCTAAAAAACAATCGCTAAGTCTGGCAAGAGAAGACGTAGAAACATTCACGATTGAAAGCACTCTAGCCCCTTTCTCTTTTGCTGATTTAACCGACTGTAGGACATCGGCAGTTTCACCACTTTGAGAGATAGCAATGAGAACTGAATTTTTATCGAGTAATTCAGAAGAATATTGGAATTCACTTGACATGATTGACTCTACACGAATCTTTGAGTATCTAGACAGGATGTGTTTAGCTAATAATGCCGAATGATAACTAGTGCCACTACCTGTAATGAATACATCTTCTGCCTTTGCAAGGATATCACAAAATGTTTCTAGATTTGGTTTCGTTTGATGGATACTTGTGAAAATTGTCTGGCTCTGTTCATAGATTTCCTTCAGAGTAAAATGTGTGTATCGTCCTTTATCAACAGACCCCAGTTCCCATGCAACTTGAGTTGGGGTCCGGTTTACTTTATCGCCATCAAAGTTATTTAGAGAGATATTGTTCCCCTCTAACATTACTATATCTCTGTTGTCTAAGAATATAGCGCGATCCGTGTAATCTAGAAAACCCAATACGTCACTGGAAATGAAATAGCCATCGGGCTTGATTCCAATTATTAGCGGCTCATCGTATCTTGCGCCACACAGTGTTGAATCTTCAAATATGGCAACAAAAGCAAATGAACCCAGTAATCGGTTCATATGAATCATCGCCTCTTTAATGTCATTCTTTAATGACCAATAGTGTTCTAAGAGGTGCGCTATAACATCGCTATCAGTCTGGCTCTTGAATACATGACCATCTTTTAACAAGCAATCTCTTAATTCATGATAGTTTTCTATTACGCCATTATGTACTACAGCCACATTGGCTGAACAAGCAGAATGTGGGTGGGCATTCAGGTCTGTAACTCCTCCATGGGTGGCCCATCTTGTATGACCTATACCTAATAGTCCTGGCATCTCCTTTAATGCCAGTGATGCATTTACTTCTGCAACTTTGCCTATCCCTTTTCTTATAAGCAATTTTCCATTGTTCAGGGTGGCTATTCCTACACTATCATACCCTCTGTATTCCATTTTTTGTAGTCCGTCAACCAATATAGGAGCGACCTCTCCTATCCCTGAATATCCTATTATTGAACACATGTTAAGACGCAGATTTTCGACAATTCTGGCTTAAAATACTTATGAAGATAGATTCTAACCACTACAAAATTCATTATAAGTTTTACATACACGCATTGGGAATAGGTAAGAAGGAATTTGTTTCGAAGCTTATAAATTTACATATAGCGGACAAAATCCATATATAATCTTCGCTGGCAAGAACAGTCCGTTTGGATAGAAAAAACCTCGTCTACGATGGCGATCACCAATCCTTGACAAAGGAAATAGGAGTTCTTGAAAAGGCCAGTCATATGAGAATACTTTCAAATCCGGTGGCGTGGAGGATACTAAATTTGCTCTCTAGAGAGCCGTTATATCCAGCTCAGATAGCCAAGGAACTAAAGATATACGAACAAAGCGCCTATTACTACATCCGAAAACTACTCTCTATTGGTGCTATCACTCATGTCGAAACATCAATGGTCCGTGGTGGCACTGCGAAATTTTACAGAACATCATGTGCGGCATTTGGTTTGGAAATGGATTGGGGTGAGGAACGAATTGAAGGCAAGAGAAAGCAAACAAAATATCACAAAGTCCAGTTATTCTTTGAGGATTTCATTAAAGATGGTTCATTTAACGGACTAATAGTGGTAGGTGCCCCGGATCCCCATAGACCATATAGATCTTCCTCAAGAGATGGTCATTATGCTATTCATCTCGCCTTTCTATTAGGAACGTTTTGTGGCATTCCCCGTAACTTTTCAGTCAAATTAGATGCCGACGCAAAAGCTGAAAAAGTTACAACAGCAGAGAACATCATAACAATAGGGGGGCTGGTACTAACATAATAACGGCAGAATTTAACCGCTTCCTCCCAATCCGCTTTAACGAAAATAATTTTTGGTCTGGCTTGACTAGCCCTAGCGGAAAATCTTATACTCTGGATAATCACGGACTAATTGCAAAAATTAGAAACCCTTTCAATGATAAGAGCAATGTTATCGTCTTGGCTGGAGTAAGATCAGTTGGCACCAAATCTTCCATCATTGGCCTCACAAATTATGCTGACGGTATTCTTAGAAATTATAAGAAAGACCTGAACTGGGCTTTGGTAGTTCAAGGCTTTGACATGGACTCCGATGGCAAGATCGATAATGTGGATATATTGGATGAAGTTTTTCTTCCAATTCCTTAACGACCTTATGGCAACTATGTAATAAGTGGACTTTTTTACGCTATTCTTTGGCTATTTGTGGAACTTCCAAATGAACCAGTATTTGGGGCTCTTCTTCACGCTTTACCAAATATCCAGGTAGATTCACTTTTCTGTTCCCAACTGATACGAATCCGTGGACAACCACCTGCCTTGCTTGCAGAGGGGACTTTATTGCCATCTTTTTCATAATAATTGTCTGAAGCCTCCTCTCAAGAATATCTTCGATCTTGAGATTTAGAACGTCATCAAGGGTGGCAGAATCCTTAACCAATGCAAGTCGGTTCAAAAAAGACAGCAAGTTGGATTCTTTGCCATGCCTATCTTCAGTAGTCAATGCGAGAAGAGTTCTGGCCTGATTTCGAAAGTTAGCCACCTTTGTTTGGGCTTTCCATAATTCTTTCTTATTTCTCAGGCCATAGGAACCAACTACATAGAGCTCCGAACTAAGCTGATCTGAGGTCCAGATACGTCTCGGACGCCTATAGCTTTTTTTAGGTTTTTTTGGATCTCCCATTCTAAACCACGACTATTTTGATGGCTCCACTTTTTCAGACGCAGCTTTTGGTGCACTTGTTCCGCTCACAGGAGGCGTTTCTTTTGCGGGAGCGCCAGGTGCACCGGCAGGACCAGGCTTAGGCAATTTCTTTACTCCAACAGCTCCGGCCTTTCTACCAGAAGTTCGGGTACACTGTCCTCTAACTTTCAGTCCAAACATATGTCTGTAACCTCTCCAACTATACACTGTCTTTTCTCTTTCAATATCATTGGATATAGTAAAGTCAAGATCTGAGGTCAGAAGGTGTGTGTCCAAGCCCGTATCCATGTTTTTACGCCTATTGAGATAGAAGCTTGGAACACCAATTTGTGCGGGATTCCTAATAGCTGTTTCAATGTCTGATATTTCTCTCTCGCTCAAGAACCCAACTCTCATATTTGGGTTAATGTTTAACGATTGAACTATCACCTGAGAAAGATTATAACCTAAACCTCTAACTTGACTTAAAGCAACAATTAATTTCTTACCACCCTCGATATCCTTGCCTGCAATTCTAAGGATATGTTTATACTCGGCTACCGACAACGGTGCAATAAACTAATATTCCGCAATAAAAACCATGCTGGCATCATTTATCTTGAATGTGTTTGTGATGTTGACTGGATCATCCTAACAACTAGCGAAAAAGTAATGACTTTGGTAGAACACCATAACCTCAGTTAATACCGAAGGTTCTATATTGTTTCTAACGATTAAGGTATCAATATGATGGGAAATGGAATTTATTTTATATTAGATCATTCTACCAACGAAACAAGCTAAATAATACGATAATTGTAGATGTATTGACCTCAAGACCAACGTTTAATTTGGACTCGCACAAAAATTGTTACTAATAATAAATATAAAACTGGAAGCATGAAGATGCTTAAGAAGCATTATTTTGAAATAGATGTTTGAAACCTTTAAATTTGCAAACCAAGAGAGATGCATGAATGATTTCTGACGATTTTTATGAGATTGTTCATAAGAGTTATTCATCGAATCCAAATTACACCTCGTCAAGTCCGGGTCTACCAGAAAATTACCATGACATTAAGACTCTTGGCGACCTATTAGGAATTAATTACAAGCATTTTGCAGTGGAGGAACAGCTTCGTAATAATTTAATAAGCAAACTAAAAAGCGGGGAGGCTCCCTACCCTGGAATTATAGGATATGATAATGAAGTAGTTCCTTCCTTAAATAGAGCTATACTCTCTGGGCACGATATCCTTTTAGTAGGACAGATAGGGCAAGCCAAGACGAAAATAGCTGAAACTATCGCGCAGAGTTTATTATCACCTATTCCTGTTGTCAGGGGAACAATTACTAATGATGTTCCGACTTTAATTCCTGAGCCTGAATTGGTTGCTTTACTCGGTGATAAAGATGTAATTCGAACTAAGCCAGAATTTTCTGTGTCTATTGAATGTGAAAACATTATTAGAAACAACAAGCTTGACACCAAAATCGATTGGATTGACGGTCATTCCAGGTTTAAATATATATTGGCTACACCCGACATTTCGGTAAAAGATCTGGTGGGACAAATTGATGCAATTAAGATCGCCAAAAGAGGAGTCGAGATTTATAGCATGGAATCATATTCTCCAGGCCAGCTTCTCCAGGCCAGACATGGGATACTATGCATAGACGAGATTCCCGTATTGGATCCCAGGAAACAGGTAGCATTACTGAGTGTTCTTCAAGAAGGTAAATTCACAACAGGATCTTATCCGGTTGAATTTAGACCGGATGCAAAAATCATAGCTACCGCAAATCCTGTCGATTATACACATTCGGGAAAAATTATTGAACCGCTGTATGACAGACTTCGAAGTCACATAACTACACATTATCCTAGAACTCCTTTAGATGAAATGTTGATTATAGTGCAAGAGTCACGGGTCTTTGATCTAACCAATGTGTTCGTTCCATTCTATATTCTGCAAACCCTTTCCGAAATTTCACACATATCACGTGCGCACCCAGAAATCAATCATGACAAAGGAGTGAGCGTGAGGATGTCTATACATTCCTTTGAGATAGTAGTATCTGAGGCTGAAAGGACACGGGGATTTCTCTACGCCGCTAGGGTAATTCCCAGATTCAGTGACCTTCATTGTATCCATCAGACGGCAAAGTTCGAGCTAGCTGAGATTGATGATACATTTGAAAATAGAAAAAAGATATTGGATTCCATCATCTTAGAGGCAATAAAGAAGATTTCTACATCGTATCTTACAGATATTCAGCCTGAAAAACTTCTGAGATTAAAGGATGAATTCAAGGATGGTAGAAATTTTCAAGCCTCGCAAGACATTCCGGGAGGATATAATGCATCTATCCAAAGTTATGAATTGCAAATGGAAAAATTTCCAGTATTAAAAGAGATCGTGGGAATAGTGTCAAGAAAAGTTTTTGAAGAACAAAAACGGTTTGAGGAAAACGCAAAAAAACATCGAATAGAAATGCCATATATCTCCACAGGCAAACAGAACGATTCAGAATTTACTGCATCTGTGGCAGAATTGGTTTTGGAAGGCCTCAGATTCATAGATCCACCGTTAATAGAACGAAAGGACGGATTGTATGTCAGCTCCAGCGTCAGCGTTTAACCCCGAGGAAAGTATCAAAAGATTCACCTATTTCGGCATCAGTAAATTATTGAAAGAATCAGAATACGGTAATAATTACGATAGTAAGGGATCACAAGATTCTATTCCCAACAATTTGCTGAACAAATACTTGGAATTAATTGGTCGAGAGATAATGAGAGATGAAGCACCCAGCCTTGATGATATTGAAACAAAGCTACAGGCTACAAGGGAGCAAATGGGATATTCAGACAATGGTCGAACAAATGCAAACGAAAAGTACAATGATTCAACAATAGATGCTAGTCAAACCTCTGTATCCATAATCGCAGAGCTTGAGCGTAGGGGATATTTGAAGGAT
The DNA here is from genome assembly GCA_038201105.1 of Nitrososphaera sp. Lineage (GTDB taxonomy): Archaea > Thermoproteota > Nitrososphaeria > Nitrososphaerales > Nitrososphaeraceae > TA-21. The sequence goes on from JBBRRH010000001.1 coordinate 50,768, forward strand.
TCCAGTAAATGGCTGAGTAAAAAAGGATTTCTAGCAGTAGGAGGAAGGTTACTTCATGACGTAATGAAGGCACTGAAAAATGCAGATTCTGGTATGCATGAAACCACACATGTTGGAAGTGGTTCGTTACTCTTCGATACCACTAAAAAGTATGAGGCTGGAAACGACATCAGACTCCTAAATGTACCGAAGAGCATGTTGAATGCAATAGAGAGAATGTCTAAAACAAAACAGAAGATCTCCATCCCTGTGGAAATTACGATAGATGACCTAGAAGAATACGAAACGAAACAAGACGTTAGAATGTCTGTTGTATATTGTATCGACCTTAGTTCTACAATGAGATATTCTACGATGTATGGAGACATGAGCAGAATTGAAGCAGCAAAACGTGCTTTATGGAGTTTGTATTTTCTAAACCAAAAATACTTTTCATCTGATTCAATTTACATAATTGGATTTGGGGCCTTAGCTTCAAAAGTCTCCCCATTTGATATACCATATCTTAAGACGTTTGAACCCGGGTCAGATTTCTTACACTACACAAATTATCAGGCCGCTTTTAGATTAGCGAGAAAGGTACTCCAAAAAGACGGATCAGCTAACAAACGAATAGTAATGGTCACTGATGGACATCCTAGTGCCTGCTTTGTCGATTCCCCTGATGAAAGAGAAAAAATATTGTCCCAAAGACCATATTCTCAATTTTATGCTCCTGAAACAAAGACACTAAATGCAATAAAGAAAAATCTGGACATGGTGCTTGATACATCTTCTGGCAGAACAGTATATCTGTGCTATCGGTACAGACAAGTTGATCAGTACATTGGAGAAAAAACGATTCTAGAGGCGAGGAAGTGCCGTAACACAGGCATTGAAATTGACACCATCATGATCAGCGAAGAAGATTCTCTGCTGAGCTATGTTAACGAATTAGAGAGATTAGTCAAAGGCCGCTCTTACTACATTAACCCTGCAGACATTGACAAAATACTGCTCACTGACTACTTAAATAACAAGAAAATCATCCTATCCTCACATACATAGTTTATACCATTAGTTTTTATTTACAACACGAGGAACTGAATTACGATGATGGCCAATACAGATATGATTTACTTGGATTGGAATAACTCATTTAACATATTAAGGAAGGCTCACAAAGCTTCCTTATTTGTACTTATAATTGGTCCTAAAGGAACAGGGAAGACTAGTCTTGTTAGGAAATTCACATCGGATCTCCACAAAGAGCTTCATTCTGTTAACTTCAGTCTTCGAACAAGGGAATCTCATTTAGTTGGCTCTAAAACAATGAATCAAGGGGAGATCAGTTTTGTAGAAGGGATATTGATCAAATCAATGAAAAATGGTGGAATTCTTTATTTGGATGAATTAAACGCTGCTGAAGCTGATGTCCTCTTACGCCTTGATGAGGCACTCGATGACAGACGTCAAATCATTTTGAAAGAGGCGGAGGGACAAGTAATAAAGGCCGCCCAGGATTGGTTTGTTATTGCAACGATAAATCCATTGTCCCACGCAGGCACTAAAGAACTTCCACCCCAGATATTGAGTCGGTTTCCTGTCAGAATAAGATTGGACTATCCCCCGAAAGATATCGAAATGCAAATTGTAAAAAATCATGTTAATGTTACTACTCTCGAAGAAAGAGAGCTGGAACGTGCGTTCAAGTTGGCAAACGGTTTAAGAGAAGCTGCTTCTCTTGAAGAGCTTTACTATAGTCCCAGCCTTAGGGAATCAATTGCTTTTGCAAAGCTCATAAGAGAAGGTGTTGCAGCAAAGGAAGCAGCAGAGGTAATATATGCTAATGTTTATGAGCAGTGGGGCGAGGTTGAATATAGGAAAGTCATGGACATGATAACCTCCATATTCGCTTCCTGAATTGTCAGTTGGTTATAAACAACGTTTTGTGATGCGCAATGATGTTCTGATTAATATAGGTACTTTTTTAGCGAGACGTTGGTCTGGAAATACCAAAACTGTCGTCACACTGATAGATGGCGCCATACCCTTTGCCAACATCCAAAACTTCACAATCTCTTTACCTTCCCTAAATTATTATCTGGGAACTGAATTTCAGAAATACAGACAATGGAGAGCGGCACTATGGTATGAATCAATGAGGATCGCATATTCTACCAAAGTTCTCAGCTATGACCTCGCCTTTGGATTTATCCTCAATACTTTAGAAAGCAAGAGAATTGAGATTCTGGGTCTTGGGGAATGGGAAGGTATGGAAAACGAGGTTATATTCAATGAGGGAATTTCGTGGTTATCTCGACCTCTACTAAATGCATTATACGGCAAACAAAAGCTCATTGAAGCGTTTTCTCAATACCTGCTGACAGGATACATAAAAGGAGAATTATTTGGAGGTGAATTAGAACGCGTGCACAAGGCTGTTGATTTTGCCAATGCCGTGGTTAAAGACGCCCTTTACAATAATCGGAGTACTGATTGGATAGAGCAACAGGTTCCACAAATTGTCAAATTACTTCAGATAAATCCATTGATAACTATTCCTCTAATTGCCCCCAGATCGAGAATAGGCCTCTCGCTTTCTCAAAGCGACTTAATGAAACAAATCGAAAGAATAGTCAAGACAAAAAACAAGGAAAAAGATGGCCAGATTGTGAAATCCATAGTCGACGGAGCCCAGCTGCTTAAGGAATTTGAAAGTTTAGCACGAGAAAGTAAGCGTTCGGAAAGTAAAGGTTATGCGAGCTTGGAAGAATTTGGTTTGTCTGCGCCAGATAGTCTAGCCGTTGATGAGAGAGCCATATACGATAACGATCTTATTACAAGACTGAAGGCTGCGGTAAGATATTGGAAGAGTGGATGGATTGAAATGCATGATGAAAGAGGAGATGATTTGGACACTGATGCAGTCTTGGAATCACAACCTAAACCCTTTTTCACCGACTTCAAACTCTCTGTCAAAACAAAAATTGCTCTTTTGCTCGATCACTCCAGTAGTATCGAGGATGAAGAGATCGAATACAAAAAGGCTACCATAGCTTTGTGTGAATCTCTAAAATTCCTCGGAGTTAGTTTTGCCGTCTACGCGTTCAGCACCAAGGAGAGGAAGGTTAAATGTTGGATCATAAAACGACCTGAAGAAAAATGGTCCTCTATTAATGCGCGAAATTTAGCTCAGATCAAGGCAAGTGGAGGGACACCCCTCGCGGAGATCTATAACCTGTTATTGCCAGTAATGAAAATGTTCAGGCCAGATATCCTGATAACACTTACTGATGGAGAACCGGCCGATTATGGCGCAGTAAGATCCGCAGTTACCAGTTACAAGATGATGGGAATACGCATGGTGGGAATAGGACTGGGCAAAAACGTCAATAGTGCAGTGAATATTGGAAAAAACCTAAAAGGTTTGGAATTTGAAAAAACTTTGGCTGTAAGCAGACTACAGGATATCCCCCGTAAGGTATTGTCTCTGTTACAGATTTAACGATGGATCGATCTGTTTAGAAAGTAACTTGATATTGTTTAGTGATCTTCTCCCAGTCAGATAGAAAGGAATTCAGCCCCTTTTCTGTTAGCGGATGCAACATCATCTTACCCAGTATCTCTGGTGGCAAAGTTACAATGTGCGCTCCAATTTTTGCAGCTTCTACTACATGAACTGGGTGCCTTACGCTTGCGACTAGAACTTCTGTGTCAAATTTATAATTAGCGAAAATCTGGACTATTTCTTTGATGATTATCATGCCATCATGGCCAATGTCATCAATTCTTCCAATAAACGGACTTACATAAGAAGCTCCTGCCTTGGCTGCAAGGAGAGCTTGATTTGATGAAAAGATTAGCGTAACATTTGTCTTAATGCCCTCTTCACGTAGCTGTCTAACTGCTTTCAGTCCCTCAGGGATCATTGGAATTTTTACTACTACATTAGGACCAAACTTTGTTAATCGATGTGCTTCTTCTATCATTCCGTCCGTTTCTATACCAACGACTTCAAGGCTGACAGGACCCTTGATAAGCTTCGTGATTTCTCTCATAATTTCTGCCGGATGTCCTTTTTCTTTAGACAAAAGAGTAGGATTCGTAGTTATTCCATCAACCGCCCCCATATCATTATACCGTTTTATGGATTCGATATTTGCAGTATCAAGAAAGATCTTCATTTCTTTGTTTTTCTCCTCGTTTCAAGAACTAATTCCACGATATGATTGGAAGTTAAACCGTATTTATCCAGCAGTTCCTCTATTTCCTCATCACGTGCAGACTCACCAAATATATCAGAGACACCCATTCTCTTTACCAGAACAGGATAATTTTCTGACGTAACTTCTGAAACCGCACTGCCAAGTCCGCCAATTACATTATGTTCCTCGATAGTTATTATGAGTCCAGTTTCTATCGCCGCTTGATATATTATTTGAGCGTCTATTGGTTTGATTGAATACATGTCTATTACTCTACAACATAGACTGTAATCTCTTTGAAGTATTTCTGCAGCCTTGAGCGCGTCTGTAACCATAAGACCGCAAGCAATAATAGTTGCGTCAGAGCCATCCCGAAGAACACTTGCTTTTCCAATCTCAAAGGAATTCACATGTTCATCATACACCAAGTTGCTTGACGGCCGTGCTAGACGCATATAAAAAGGGCCAGGAGTTTTAGCAATAAGTGGTATCAAATGTTTTACGGTTATTGCATCACATGGTACTAGTACTCTCATATTTGGTATTGTTCTCATAATAGATATATCTTCAATTTGTTGATGCGATGCCCCATCAGGTCCGACAGTGAGTCCCGCGTGTGAAACCACGAGTTTAACATTAAGAAAGGGATAGCATATTGTATTGCGAATTTGGTCAAGACATCTCCCCGGTAAAAATGCTGCATATGTACTGGCAAACACTACTTTTCCTGCAATAGAGAGACCAGCCGCTATCGATACAAGATTGGCCTCAGCTATGCCAACATTATATAATCTTGTTGGAAATTTATCTCCAAATTTTTTTGTTTTGAGTGAATCAGTAGTATCGGCTCCAACACAAACAACATTCTGATCATTTAGTCCAAGTTCAATTAGAGCGTCACTATAGGCAGATCTCATGTCTGCAAGCTTCCTTTCACTACTTAATTGCATGGAGTTCCTCCTCTATTCCCAACTCATTTGCCAATGGAATCAATATATGTTTACGTGTTTTCATCCAGTCATTACGAATATCCTTTATAGTTGCGATTTCCAATAATTTTCTTTCTAGTGCAACATTCGCCTTATGTCTTAATTGGATTATGTTAGAATTTATATCTGCAGATCCGTATACTGCATTCCCTGCAACCATTATCCTAGCTCCTGCATCAAAAACTTGCTGGAGGTTCGTTGCGTCTACACCACCGTCCGCTTCAATGTAGCCATGATAATTGTGCTTTTTCAATTCTTTAGATATTTCGGCCATTTTGTCAAGACTGTCGGGGATGAACTTTTGACCTGCAAATCCTGGATTAACTGACATTATTATTATAACATCTATTCTATCAAGATGCTTATACAGCCATGATGGAAATTTTGTATCAGGATTTATTGCGACGCCAGGACTAATCCCAGCTTTTAGTAGATTTTCATTTATTTCTAGAAATTCACTTTCATTACAGACCTCGGCATGTATGGTTATTATGTCACAGCGTGCTTCGATGTAATCTTGAATATGTTTCAGCGGTTCTTCGATCATTAAGTGGGCATCAAAAGGCAGACTCGTAATTTTTCGAAGATCCCTTATTTTGTTAGCAAAAAATGTTGTATTTGGAACAAATTTTCCATCCATAACATCAAGATGAATGAGATCAGCACCTCCACGTTCTGCCTTACGTACCTTTTCTTCATAATTTTCTCGTTCTCCCGCAATAATCGATGGAGCGATCATAACCTCGCTTTGCAGTTCTTCTAACAGTATAGGCGTATGTTTCCTTGGCGGTGCCCTTCCATGCCATTGCGGGTTGTTTGCCATATGTTTTATACCGTTCCCTTTCACAGTATTGGCTATAATAATTGACGGTTTGTCCTCTAACCTCTCCACTCTGTTCAAAGCATCAATTAATTGCTCAATCTTGTGTCCGTCAACCTCAAAAACATTCCAGTTAAATGCCATCCATTTGTCGCGAACAGGGTCGAGTGGCATTATTTCCTCAGTGAAACCGTCTTGCTGTATCTTGTTTCTATCCAAAATTGTGACAAGATTGTTAAGCCTGAACTTCGGGGCTGACATGGCAGCTTCCCAAATCTGTCCTTCATTTGATTCTCCATCTCCAATCAACGTATAAATTCGATTTCGCTTACCATCGGATTTCTTGGCAATTGCTATGCCTATAGAGACTGATAATCCGATACCTTCAGATCCACCTGAATATTCAATACCCGGAAAGCTGTGTTGTTTCTGTAATTCTGAATACCTAACTGGATGGCCCTGAAGACGGGACCCAAGTTTTCTCAAGGTCTTCACTTCTTCGAAATCTATGTAACCAGCAACAGCAAGGGCAGCATAGAAGCCTGGAGCGGAATGTGCCTTTGAGTTTATGAAGTAGTCCCTGTCATCCCACAATGGTCGAGATGGGTCATGCTTCATCTTATGAAAGTAAAGGGCACCCATTATTTCAGCAGCTGAAAATGACGCGCCCGGGTGACCGGAACCGGCCTCTGCTATAGCTTGGATTGCAAGCATTCTTACATCCCTCACTTTTCTTTTGAGTTCTAAATATCGCATTTTAAATCCCATAAAATCTGACTAAACCCCTTTCAACCTAATGGTTATTTTGGGGACAATGCTTGATAAAAAGATATACTTGTTATAAGAGGTTCCAAAAGATTCTAATTTCTATGCAGAATTTATTTGAACTCATTCAGTCATGAACTGAATGCATTTCTGGCTCATTCGAGCATATTTCCAGTGTATTAATAGCCAACTACACACAATTTCCCGCAGGTTGGCATCGAATTCTAGATGTTTTGATAAATTTGGTAATCAATGGGATATGTTATCATGTTATAATCAATCCGCCATCCAAGAATTATGGGGGCCTCGAGGTTCTGGAATTGGATAGATTGGACGAAAACGAAGTTGTTTCAGATGTAATTTGTGGTCAGGCAAACTAATCAACCTTATTTTCGGTAAAGTTCCCAAAAGATTTGTTTATGTCGTAGACATAGATCCACCTACGGGTCATAAGCAAGAAGAGATCTAGCTAAGTTAAAAATTTTGAAGTCATTGAAGTCGACATTTCTCCAAGTAATTCTACCAATACAAATTGATGTGAGCTTTTCAAATGCAAACATACATTGAATGCTAGATGATAGACAAAAGTTTACGAATTTTTGGTAGCTCCTAAAAGAGCACGGTATGCTTACGTACCAATATGAATGAGAAGGAAAACTGGTATGATCCCTCGGGATATCGGACAGGGTTAGGCAGGATAACGATTTCAATAAGTATGGGGATGGATAGATCTTGGCATCTAGAAAGAGCGCCAGAAATTAAAAAACTGGATCAGTTAGGATTTGAAGAAATCAAATATGATTCTCTTAACTAGATGACTACTTTTCCAATGTCGATCAATTCACGAATTTTAAGGACTCTTGTTAAAAGCCCACATTTTCTTTACTTATCAGGACAAGCTGACAGAGAATCGTGATAGCAGTAATTGAACATAATAAGATTAGTCTTGAATCGTATAAAAAAATACAAATTATGAAACTTACAGTAATTACAAATTGAAATGTTACATAGTGTTAAAAGGAACATACAGGACGTGCATTATTCGATAATGCCGACAGGAAGCTGTAAGAGTTCTTGCAATATTGTTCATCTAGTCAAATCCAAAATAGTTGGAAATGTGGATTTTTTTAGATATAGACCTGCTTACGTGCAATCGTTTATAGTTATGACAGGGTTCTCCTGGGGGACATATTAGTAACGTTTGGCATACGACAACTTGCAGTATGCGGTGTGATGATTGGCTCTGCGATAAATGTTATGAAGGTTGACAATAACTTTTTACCCTTATTAGTTGACCATGGCGTTTCTACACTAGGAACTGATTTGAGTAAATTGTACCGTCCAGTTCTTGGTCCCTAATTCATTCAAATATTGAGCGTGAAAGATAGCCTTGGCCGGGATTTGGACCCGGGACCTTTGCCTTACCAAGGCAACGCTCTACCAGGCTGAGCTACCAAGGCACATTTGCAACTAGATAAGTAACTTTATATTTGTTCTTACCCATTTACAAAGCTAACGAGAATGCAGGTCATATCCTATAAAAAACCATTCGACAGATTCATTGACGCAATAGATAATGAAAAAACCAAGAGAGAGTATGTTAGCTGTCTTAGATTATTCATAATACACTATAAAGTTGGTAGATGGGAACAGATAGAGAAACAACCACTTAGAGACTCTGAAAGCAAAGAATTGATTTCGTTTAATTCTGAATGCGAAGAGTTAGTGAAGCTAACAACAGAACAAGCCGAAGATATGATTATTGACTATATACTGTTCATGAAGAAAGAAGGTCTTTCGGAGGGCATTATAACTCAAAGAATAGCTGCATGTAGAAAGTTTTTCAGTTCTAATAGAATTAATCTAAATTGGGATTTTATCAATCAGCACAAGGGTAAATTTAAGAAAAAACAAAAGTCTGAAGCTTATACCCATCAACAAATTCAGAAGCTATTGGAAACATGTGATTTAAGGACCCGTTGTATAGTCCTAATATTTTCCAGCACCGGGATTCGTATCGGTGCTCTACCTGAACTCAAGCGTAGTAATTTGAAGAAGATTGGAGAAATTTATCAATTCACAATCTACGAAAATGAAGGCGAAGAGTATATGACATTTTGCACTCCTGAATGTGCTTCAGCAATAGATTCCTATTTAGATTACAGACAAAGGTCAGGAGAATCAATAACAGAAGACACCTATCTAATAAGAAGAGAATTTGATTCGGAAGACGTAAGACAGGTTCAAAGTGAATCACTCCCCATATCAGAGTCTACAATAAGAAATATTATGTCAAAAAGAATGGTAAAAGCCGGACTTAGAAAAGTAGAACATGGTGTTAATAAAACACATCGAAAAGAAATTCCTATTGACCACGGCTTCAGGAAATTCCATTCTTCACAGTTAGTTAATTCGAATATAAATACAGAGAAAAGATGGCTGCTAGCAGGTCAAGCTTTACCAAAGAATGACGATGCTTATATTCGAGTAAAAAAAGAATTGTATCAAGAATACTGCAAGGCTATCCCTCTTCTTACTATAGACCAGACCAAGAACCAAGAAAAAATTATTGAAAAGCAGCAACAGGAACTTAGCCAGATTGAATTATTGAAACTGGAACATAATCACCAGATGAAATTACTTTTAGAGGATAAGAAAAAAGGGAATAAACAAGTTGAACAACTCTCAGCTATGGTTCAGCAGTTAGCACAGAGAATGAAGGTATTAGATACTTTGGATATTAATGGAGATTTCAGCAAAGTTATAAACGAAAATTTTGAATTGAAAGAAATGATAAAACTAAACGACAACAAAGACCTATCTGAAATCGTTGAGGAATACACTGAAGAATAAGTTTGAGTCCCCTCAGCTGAAGAAGGACTGGGGAGAGGGATGGCTGTCAGTTACAACCCCTTACGAAACCTTACTTTTGTATACGTGCTGGAAGCATTTAGCTGTTTTGGAAATTAGTGTAAGAATTATTGTAAGAATTATTGTTAGAGTTACTATTCGTGGCTAGCTATTCACAGTAGGAACAAAACATAAGATATGTTCCTTGTGCGGTACAAGATGCCGTAATTTACATATTAATGCCTATTTTCCTGTAAAATGCAATTTCACAATTAATTTTTATAGCATAATATTGATTAATTTAACCTCTACCATATTATTTTTTAGTAAGATAACCCTCTTAAGCTAAGAAATTAATGTATAGGACGGGATACAAGAAAATAATCCTAGTCATTTGACTAGTATACCAATATCTCGGGGAGTAGAATTCCAGCTCTCAAAGATAATGAAAGACAAATCCTATAGTAATGTGATACAAAATCTAATCATAAACTATTGGAAGCAAAACGGAAATTGTAAGAGTGAAAATATAAGAACGGGAGGAGATATGCCCTGCAAGACTAGTCTCCAACCCAAAGCACATGAATTGTCGTTAGGAGTCGATACAGCACACACGTATGGCTAATGTTTGTAAGTCAAGTAATGATAAGAAGTCCAAATATAAAAAGCAACCGGATTTATTAGCAAATAGGCAGGATGTTAATAACTCTGAACCTGTTCCAGAATATCATAGGAGGCTTGGCAAAACTGGTCCTCATAACAAGGCTAGAGGGTGGCGCAGCACCGAGGAGATTGAAGCTTCAAAGTATGATTTCTGGAAAAGCGTAGCCGAAGCTAGAAGGACCTCAAAAGTTGGCTAACATGTTCCAGTGCCGATATTGTGAGACGTGGTGTGTTTGGATGAAGAACTACAAGTATGATAAGTGGTATCCAGTTAATGCCGTTTCAGGAACAAATCATACTTGTCTCAAAGATTACGTTAGGAAAGTGAGGATATACTAAATTGACTTCTCCTGATGACGTCTATGGTACATTTAGTAAGTTCGATGCTATCAAAGATTATAAGTATAATCCTAATCCTAGTAACTCAGAAGACCTCACCAAAGACCAACAAAGAGATATTGATAGACTAGAAGCAAAATGTGGTAAGATAGTAGTTACTAAGCAAAAGAAGGAAGAGGATAAGGTGAGTTTAGTCGAGGAAGCAAGCAGAACCATAATGGGATGGTATAATTTCGTAACTATAGAAGAGACGAAAGAAATTCTGTATTACAAAGACGGAGTCTATCTTACAGGTGGAGATATCATTATCGAGAAAGAAACAGAAAAGATATGTGGTTTTGAGTTAAGCAATAGCCAGATATCAGAGATTAAAGGACACATTATGAGAAGGACTTATCAGATGAAAGGCATTTTACAACTAGCTTCCAGAATATATTATTTCTTTATGATTTCTCAAATTTTCGGAGGTGAGAATAGTGTTTATCTGTCTCATCTGTCTCAACTTGTCTTCCTTGGTAAACAATCACATTCTTCTATAACACCTAATTTTACGACCAGTGCCAGCACCTCCAGTCCTTCACCACAGCCTCACTTTACTACTCCAAAACCATAGCCTTTCTAAATCACAGTTGCTAGCTGAAGTCTCTTCCCATCCTTTACAGAAATCCTACTAACTTAGCTGTGCTTAAATTAATTTCACAGTGCTTGGCTAGCTGAGAGTTGGTAGGGTACTTCAGTTACTTAACAAAAGAGAAGTCTTCTAGTCTATTATATACAGAAACACATATATACTAATATTCTATATTAATATACTGATGGCTGTGCAAACTATGAATGTCCTTAGTATGATTACTCTCTGATAACTACTGCTATCACCAAGTATCTGGATGCAATACCTGTATCTGAAAGTGAGATTGATGGTATATTTTATAGTGTTTGGACATATTATGAAAGATGTGATATAGAACAGTGCCACACAACAAGAAGGACAGAAACAGGAAGAACAGAAAGAGGGAGAGAAACCGGCGGAGAAATTAGATAAGAAAAACAGATTAGTTGCAACTGCTAGTAGAACTAGAATGAAGCGTTATAATTTTATCACCATAGAAGAATCTGTTAACTGCTCGACTTTCTTCTGGAGTTGGTTGCTAGGGTCAATAGTAAGATTGGGAATTGCTTTTTGATATTCAGTTAAAAGTTGGTCCTCCTGTCTTAGATAGCTGGGGTCATTTGCTTTCAATTTTCTACCTTCAAGAAGCCACCTCCTTTCTGTTATTAACCCAGCGTCGACGCACTGGTTACTGAACCATTTTCTGAATCCATGACAAACTTTTACATACAGTCGGCTTCAAGTAAACTTTCCTGTACTTTAGTCCTGCTTAATTTAATTCAGTCACGCTTAACTTACTCATAGTTGGTTGAGTACTATTGCAATTATTTTACTGCCCCATAACAACCCCTTTTACAGGACCAGACCTAGAAGATTCTTCTACTTCAATAGTTTTCCAACAAGGTAGCCCAAGGACCTTAACTAGAGATTATCTCAACATAATCTCACTATCTAGTTGTGATTACCCAAATTACTCCATTGTTAACTACTGTGCAGCTCAATGCCTTTTTTTGGACAAGCAGCATCTACAACTGTTTAATTGTTCATTCATGTAAAAACAGTGACATTTTTAGGACAATCGGTATTCTGTTATTACGATATTGGGTTGACATGACAATTCAGCAATAGCTAAATAGTATGAAGTGTCTATGAACATTATGGTTAATCGAACCAATAGTAAACGTAATAGCACTATAGAATATACTGTTCATGGAAGCCCATTAAGTAAACGTAAAGGAAAGAAAGGTATTCAGACCTTCGTTAATGTGTCTGATAGGAGTTCTAGGTAATGTCTGATACAGTTATGACTAATAGTCCTATCATAAGACATATCCAGAAATGTAATGGGTCTATGTCAGTTAATGTTCCTTCAGCATTAGCCAAGAAACTAGGTTTGACAGCACATAGTTTAGTCAAGTTCTCTACTCAAGAGAACAAGTTAGTATTAGAGGGTGTTCAAATTTGAGCAGTCCAGAGTCTACTACAGCAAGTAGTGAATTGTCCGGTGACCTGAATAGTAGGACTAGAGTCGTAGATACGACTACCAAAACCACACAACCCTTCAAGTTACAGCAAGTTGCCCTAGCCAAGACGTTTAAAGACGGTCAAACTAAAGTCAAAACAAGAGAGCAAGTAATAGCTGAACATGCAGTATATGTGTATCCTTTACTTGCTAAGCAGTACGCAGACTTGGGACTGCAGCTGGAGATAGACTCAGAGACAAGTAACTTGACTGAAATATCATTATACTGTAAGCCAGAAACTAGAACCAGCAAAGTTACTACTGTGGTCCTTGAACACCGTCTTAACCGACTTAACAATACCAAAGGTACTTGGCTAGTATGGTACTCGTGGGAGTTCGGTATCACTGATAAGAAACAAACACTATCAGCATGGGTTAGTCATGGACTCGATTATCAGGTATCTCTTATCCCAGAGCATGATAATGATGGTAATGAGATTATGCCATCCATAGGTGAGAAATATCAAATATTTTCAGTACCATTTAGTAAAGAAGAATTGGATAAGGTTCTTGAAGGTCAAGACACTGACAGCATAGCCTTCACTGTAAACTATGGTTCTAGTTCACACACTGGCTTCAGTTATGAGGAATTTGCTAACTTACCAATAGAAGAGGTCATCGAGCGTGGGAAAATCGGGAGGCAAAATAGTGATTTATCGTTAATGTTCTCCGAGTTATCAACAAAGGACAAGGTTGCATTGACGTTACAAGGTCAGAGGGCTAAGGACCTAAAGGTATGACAGCAAAACTCATTCGTGTAGGACAAAATAATAACTATAGCAAATCAATAATACTACCTTACAAGGTCTGCAGGTCTCTAAATATTTCTAAAGGTGATATTCTGTCTTGCAGGATATCGAAAACTAACATAGTCTTAAGTAAAGTGGAGGTTTCCTAAGTTGAATGTTAATAAGAAGTCTGATAGTCATTTAGTAGATAAATTATTAGCTGAAATAGAAGCTGATAAGAATCCTAAGACGAAGTCCCGTCCCGACCCATTGGACAAAAGCCTAAGTCAGTTCTTCAAGCCAATTTCAGTAAGGGATAACCGATAATGAGCCAAGGTCCAGATAGTAAATTACCAAGTCCCTTAGCACCTCTAGCACCTAGTATAACTGACGACCCAAGACATACTATAAAACAAATTAGCAAACGTAGGGAAGCATTTCATAACCAAGTATCTTCTATTAACAAAAGAACTCAAGAACAAATGGAATCTAGAGAACAAGCAATACAAGCAACCAAAAACTTTAGTGGAGTTAGGATACTATTTTGTGGTCTTTGTAATAGCCGATTAGTAAAGTCCAAGAAAACAATTCATAATGAAGTTCTCAATATGGATACTCCTATTTACAAGTGCAGCGTCTGCTCGGCTAAGTATAATGGGTTTATTCCCTTTATTAGACATAGTAGCAAGTCCGATTTACTTGCAGAGATAGTCGAGTATCAGTAATGACCATTAGAAGAAAGAAGGCTAATTCGTATCTAGACGAAGAAGACGAAATTGAAAAGTCAATGTGTTCGGCTTGCTACAACCTTGACGAGCTGGTCATATTCATGGTACCCTATGTTATGTCCAATGGGAAAAGGGATAAAGGGTTTATGCGCTGCCCTGAATGTCAAAACGTTGTAAGTATCAAACAAGCCCGTTACTTCTCAGAGACAGGAGTGCTTGGGAGAGAAGGAGGTATTTCTAAACCTCACTTTGAAACAGTCACAAAGAGACGCAGGATTGATAGGAATTTACAATCTGAAGGACCTGAGTTCAATCCTGACGACTACAAGTTTTCATTTGGTCCAGATAAAGACCTTGAGTACTGGAATAATGTAGGAGTCGTTACCAGTGTTACTGACTCTGGTATTGACTCTGAAGAATCTCCATGACGGATATTTCCACTTATGACCCTCCTACTTTAGGAGTGAAAAAGGACTCACTTGGGTCTGAGAATAACAATGATAGGTTATACCATTACTATCGAACAATATTCTCAGACCCAGCTCACACAACCTTGGTGAAATAATATAGTGAATGCTGATTGGTATCTTGAGAAAGCACAGACCTTTTATGATAAAGGTCAAATCGAGTTAGCAGAGTTAAAAATACTAGCAGGTATTATTAAGAACCCTCTTAATGAAGACCTTCGAATAGCACTATCCAATATCTACTTCTATCAATCAAAATACAAAGAATGTCTGTATGAATTAGAACAATTAAAGAAATTTTCAAATAATCTAAAGGTTGACGGAGCTATAGTATTGGTAAAAGTAAAATTATCCAATAAACCAATGATTCCATATGGCTAAATTCATGGAGAGGATATATTGTTTAGCTCTATATCTTTCTTCTGTAACTATAGCTCGAAACGATATATAAAGAGCTCATGTATAATATGTATTTGATAGCTGCAATGGAGCATGGCAAATACTGTACCATAAGGTTTCCCACAATTGAGGATATGGGTAAAGCATTTGAGGTGATTATAAATGATAATGGTAGATTCTCAGGTGTTGACCAAGATACAATAACCATTTCTGGTGCTCAATGTGAGATTTTGGAAGGTCTAAAAACAAATAATGAATTAAATTATGACCACTTAGAATAATCATGTGGTTCATCAAACCAAAGCAGAGATAATCATTCCAATTTATTATAATGATGGAACCAAGATAGAATCTGTCAAACATGTATATACTTATCGAGAAATAATTACTCAATTCAATCACTGCACAGAAGACAAATCTTTGCTTGTAGGGGATTGGACAGATGATGCTGGTAAGCAATATAAAGATAGAAACTTTGCATATTTTGTTTTGTATAACGATTCATATGACAACATCTATTTTTTAGATGAATTAAAAAAAAGGCTAGAAGACAGATACCAACAATACGAAATATTGATTTATCTCACCAATGTGACAAGATTATGAGCTCGGTAACTAGTAAGTCTTTACCATTTTGGGAGCTCTGAACTTTTCCGTTTACAATAATTATAGTTTTGATAAAATTACTTCAACACAACAAAACTTCTCTTTCTTCCAATGCTACGTGGGGATGATTTTCTATTATTAGACCATTCTCCACGATATCTTTTTCTTCGAATACTCCAATTATTAATTTACCCTTGCCTTTTGTTAAAGTTGGTTTGGGTTGTATAGACCATTCAAACTTACGTTTTTTGTTTTCAAAATTGAGGGTACCGGTCTGCCTATTTGACCCCAAATCCATTACAGTGTTTCTATTCTCGCACCAGTTATAATCGTTTAAACAATCTACAATTTTACAGCTTAGGAATCCACGTTTAACAGTTCCATCAAATTTTGCTGAGATATTCGTAAAACTACCTATCTTTATTTCATATGGAGTCTTAACTTTGCTAAGTTTCTGTTTACCATCCTTCGAAATATCGTTAGTATATCTTTTAAGTCGCTTTTTTAAGTATGCGTAGAAATCTTCATTTCGAGCAACGACGAAGCTAGTAATAATCGAACCGATTATAGCTATAATGCCAGATAGCCAACCATCAACCAATATACCAATAACAAGAAGGGAAGATATAACTTTTAATTGTGACTACATTTAAAGTGACCTTACTTAATTGAAGAAGAATTGACTGATATCCTTCCACATTTCCAAGTTTAGGTTTTGGGTTCTAATTCGATACCTGATATTTTTTTATATTTTCAATCGATACTCAAGATACTGTTCATCCGACTTACTATGAACTCTAGACCCTTCATTTCCTTTTCTATTTTAAAAAATTATAAATATGGTTTTTGGAATTTGGAAGCTCCCTTACAAACTCTTTCATAACTGGGAGGGTCTGGTTTCCCTCAGAACTCAGACCTTTCCAGTTTTATCTTAAACATTTCTGACACCAATATTACTAACTCCCAACAGCATTTTCTTACTGGAGGTCTGTATCGAGTCCAATTGAATGGACCTCCAGTTATTCCATTTATCCAGATAATGAGTCTTTGTCTCTATAACCGAATCCACAACTAGGACATTTTTTTCCCGTTTCCAGTTTCTCCAATTCGTCTCCACATTCAGGACATTGTTCAACTTCTTTGGTCATTGAATTGAATAAAGCCTTTTCAGAATATAACTTTTTATAATCTGATATGCGTATAAAAGACTCCTAACAGCATTTTCTTACAGGAGGTCCCTTATCTTGGAACAGTTAAGTAGAAATCTGTTCCAGAATTAAAGTTTAAAGTTGTTGAATAACACGATGGTACTCCAGGTATCCCATTACCAACATCTGTTAAACATGCTGTTGCTGATTCTCCATTCGTAAAACCGTAGCTTGTGTCGAGGAATCTTGTAAATTCATTCCCTATAAAAGGTGCTAACCATAATCTCCATAGTTGATACTCCCCATGACTACCGGTTACCGTTACAATTACACTATTACCAAAGGCTCCTATTCCTTGAAAGTGAAAATACACATTAGTGGTATATGCGTTTACAAGCGGCATCATTGGAACAACACTTGAAAAAACCCCTAGCAGAATTGCTATTATTAAAATTGATTTTTTCATTTTATTTTATCACATCTGGTTACGCCTGTTAACATAATGTTTAATTGAATTATTGTTCAATTGTATTATGCTATGTGTATCTACCTAGTAAGGATTTGGTATCAGACTTCAGAAAAATGGTATGGTATAATGTAACTTTCAGTCCATCCCAAAACTTGACCCTCAGCCTCCAAATTAATGATGGATAGACTTACGTTCTTGAAATCCTAAATTCACTGTTACTTACTGCCTTACCAATAGTTTGAATACAAATGAAATCGAATAAGAATTGCCGAAATAAAGGGAAAAAGAGCACTAGATATCTGGAAAGCCTTAGGAACTGATGGACTAAGTTATAACATGACTCCCAAAGGAGTTTTAGAATTCTATAGAGAAGAGGTGAGTACCATCTGAAAATGAATTTTGCAGTTAAAGAGAAACCCAAACCAGAGACATACTATGACCAGTTTGAGAAAAACTGTAACTGTATCATATGTAAAATAACCAAGGGAGCTAAGGCTTGAATACTGAACAATCTAGATGTATTATCAATCTGTCCAGTTCTATAGACACACTTAATCATGAGTATCATACTGAGAGTGAGATGGTTGCATTTGATAAAATAAAGAGGGTATTCATTGACCTATGTCAACTCGATTTAACTAACCACGATAATATCGAGATACACGAATTTAAAGGTGAGTTGTTCCAAAAGGTAGCAAATTAAAATGTCCAAGTTTGTAGAAATTATAATTTTGGTTGCTATCCTATCACTAATTTTAGTAGGCTTAAAGATTGCTTACGGACAGGATTGGCTTACTGAGCATGGAAATGACTCCATTACTGGGACTCCATCTATGCAACAAATAATAAAGAACGCTCAGAATATGACTCATAAAAATGTCACTACTGATATTATAAAAGTAGGTGAAGAGAACTTGAAACTTATTAATAGATTGACAATGGTACTTAACTCATGCACAGAAATAATTACGTCTGAAGACTCAAGTTCAACATGTGAGAAGTTTCAGAGATTGGAGAATAAATATCTTAAACAACTATTCAATGAAACCAGACCTGAAGTAGAAAAGATTCTCTTAGACTAACCTTATCTATGGACCACACTGATATTTTCTAGAGCCAATAGGAACAGCTATATCTCCCTATTTTACTTTATTACTTCCGAAGAAACGAATTGTCTACAAACAGTCACGTGTGAAGGGGAGTAATCCCTTTCATTTTCTTACAAGTCCTTTTATTCTATGAAGCTCTTAGTAATTACCTTACTAATGAGAATCAAATCTTCTGGAGGGAGTTGCCTTTGACATCACCTCCCTCCAGTTTAAATAGAATCATAATTAACTTGGAGACTTACTCATTCGCTGGAGAGACCAGAGGTTTTACAAATTTTCCTCTGGACCTACTCCAGCTTCTGAAATTTGAAACTAAAATAACAGCAAGATGTATTGAATATTATACCTCTAATGTTTTTATAGTTAGTTGAAAACGTTTATCGTTTAGCAACAAACTGGAGGAGTCCAAAGGTAGGCTGATAGCTCCTCTTGGATTCTCCAGTTTTCAATTATCTCATTCTTTGTTACCATTTAAATATACACAAAGGCACATTTGCAAGATATCAAGAACCGATGAGGGTTTCATTAAGGTATCTATGCATTTTGTAACATTTAATTACCAAGAAATTCATCAATCTCGCTGGTATTTTTGCGGGGGTTGTAGAGCCTGGCCAAATAATTAACGTTTGGAGACGCGGGACTTAAGATCTTACTCAGGAGGGATCCCGTCCTTCAGGGGTTCGTGGGTTCAAATCCCACCCCCCGCACCTTAAGCTCGTATTAGCTATTCTCTCCTAGATCTCATTATTAATGCAACGAGAAGTTTATGAAACCTCAGATCACCAGAAAGCTCAGGGTGGAATGAAGTACCAATTATATTTCCTTGCTGAACGGCAACTACTTTCTCTGCGAACCTGCCAAGTATCTTAACATTTGTCCCAACCTTGGTAACTGATGGAGCTCTTATGAAGACACCTCTAAAATCCTCTCCCTCAAGTCCGTCAATGGGTAAATTCGCCTCAAATGATTCATTCTGCCTTCCAAAGGAATTCCGCTCTACTACAATGTCTAAAACACCCAAGAGTTGCTGGTTCATTTCGCCAACCACACTGTCATATGCTTTCTTAGCCATCACAATCATCCCCGCACAAGTACCCATTGCAGGCATTCCCTGTATCAGCCTTTTTTGCAAAGTTGTCTGTATGCCGGACTTTAATGTTAGTAGATTCCCTATAACAGTACTTTCTCCACCTGGAATGATCAAGCCATCAACACTTTCAAGCTCTTTCTGATATCGAACAGGCGTTGTATAGGCATTCAAGGAAAGCGAACTCATTGCATCTCTTGTGGCGACAATATTTTCTTCGATATCTCCCTGCAGAGCAAGGATACCTATATTAATTTCATGGCTCATACAGAGGGTCCTCTCTCTTGCATCTTTAGATCCAAGTTCTTTGTATCTAATCCAAGCATAGACTTCCTCTCATCGACCATTTTCTGTGCCTCCATAACGATTTTTGGATCATCAAAGTAGGTCGTAGCCAGTACAATTGCCTTTGCACGTTCCAAGGGGTCCTCAGCTATGAATACACCTGAACCGACAAATATGCCATCACAACCCAGGTTCATCAGCAAAGCAGCGTCAGCCGGAGTTGATACTCCTCCTGCGGCGAAATTCACAACAGGTAACCGTCCGAGACGACCAGTTTCCTTCACTAATTCAAAGGATGTCCTAAATTCGCGTCCAACTCTTATTAACTCTTGAAGATCTTCGTCTTCGTAGACGGATCTTATTTTTCGTATATCACCATTCACACTCTGTATGTGCGTCACCGCTTCAGCTACGTTCCCGGTACCAGGCTCTCCTTTAGTTCTAATCATAGCCGCGCCTTCCTCTATTCTTCTTAGAGCTTCACCGAGGTTTTTGGCACCATTGACAAATGGAGTTGTATAATCCCATTTCCAGATGTGTCGTTCTTCATCTGCAGGTGTAAGAACTTCACTCTCATCTACCATGTCAACGCCTACCTCTTGGAGGATAAGAGCTTCAGAGGCGTGACCAATTCTACATTTTGCCATAATGGGTATACTTATCGAATCCAAAATCTGCTCAATTACTTTTACACTTGCTGTCCTAGCTACACCCCCTGCTTTTCTCACGTCAAATGGTAGCTTGTCCAGTACCATAACTGCCACTGCACCGGCCTCTTCCGCGATGTGTGCCTGTTCTACATTAGTTACGTCCATGATTACCCCGTGTTTTTGCATATGGGCAAATCCACGTTTTACTAGCGAAGTTCCTCTAACAACTTCTTTTTTACCGATGATAGATTTCTTTATTCCCCTGAAAGAATCTGCAGAGGGAATAAGGGATATGGTCATAATTCTAGTGTCTGAAATGCAATATTTAGGTATTAGTTTCCATTGAAGGCAGGATCAGTGCTAGACATTGAATAAGTGCAAACTATTTTCTTCAATAGTACGAGGATTTTTTTTCTCTGCATTGGCATAATGAAAATCCAATTAGTTCAGCTCACTTCAAGTTTGCTTCAAGTTCTTCTTCGAAGTACATTTAATGCCGATCCAGCACGGAACCAATCAAGCTGAGAAGTGCTATAAGAATGGTTCAATAGTATTTCTTCAACTTTGCCGTCCTCGTGGCGCAAACTGCATGTTACCGGCTTACCTTGTTCGAGATCTTTTAGCCCAACTATGCTCAATTTGTCTCCTTCCATTATTTTGTCGTAATCACGAGGATCCGTGAATGTAAGAGCAAGGATTCCCTGTTTCTTAATATTTGTCTCGTGGATCCTAGCAAAACTCTTTGCAATAATGGCGGCGCATCCCAGATATCTGGGGGTCATTGCCGCATGTTCTCTGCTGCTTCCTTCCCCATAGTTTTGATCCCCGATAATTATCCACATGATATGCTTCAACTTGTAATCTCTTGCAATTTCAGGGAAGGACTGGGTACTACCATCTAGAATATTTCTTCCACTTCCTACATTTCCATTGAAAGCATTAACGGCCCCAAGAAGAAGATTGTCACTTATCTTGTCTATGTGTCCTCTGAACATCAGCCATGTTCCAGCAGGTGAAATATGATCGGTGGTACACTTTCCCTTTACCTTTGCCAGTATTGGCAGATTATCAAAATCATTACCGTCCCATGGTTGAAAAGGCTCAAGTTTTTGTAGCCTGTTACTGTTATTCTTTATTATAAGATTTACACTATCAGGTTCAGCAGATGGTGGAACATATACATCAGTAACTTGGATAAAGCCTTTAGCTGGAATTTCTGGTGCTGGTTCGGGGGGTTCTAATTTGACTCTTGACCCATCTTCCGCAGTAATCTCGTCTACAATAGGATTGAATGATAGTCTGCCAGAAAGAGCCAAGGCTATTACAACCTCTGGACTCGATATGAAATTCATAGTTTCCCTTCTTCCATCATTTCGGCCTGGAAAGTTTCTGTTATACGAAGTTACGATAGTGTTTGTTTCACCCTTTTTCAATTCAGGTCTACTCCATTGTCCTATACACGGTCCGCAGGCATTCGCAAGGACTGTAGCGCCAATTGATTGCAGCAAACTTATTTGCCCGTCCCTATCAATCGTCGCTCTAATCATTTCTGAGCCAGGAGTAACAAGCAGAGAGGTCTTTATCTTTAGCCCCTTAATTTTAGCTTGCTCTGCAATGCTTGCCGCGCGGGACATATCCTCGTATGAAGAGTTAGTACAACTACCAATAAGTGCTACTGAAATTGTATCCAAAAAGTTATTGTTTTTTACATCAATGGCCATCTTCGAAATTGGTCTGGCTAAGTCTGGTGTATGAGGACCAACTATGTGAGGCTCCAAAGTTGATAAATCAATTTCGATTATTTGATCAAAAAATTTTGAAGGCTCTTTTTCTATTTCATGATCTGGAGTTAGAAGGTCTATGTTCCTATTTGCGAGATCCGCTATTTTCCCTCGGCCCGTAGCTCGTAGATATGATTCCATTCTTCGATCATACGGAAAAATTGAACAAGTTGCACCAATTTCTGCACCCATATTTGTAATGGTAGCTTTTCCGGTACAGCTAATTGATTCTGCACCGGGACCAAAATATTCAATTATAGCATTTGTCCCTCCTGACACGGTTAGTCTGGAGGCCACATAAAGAATGACATCCTTTGGCGCAGTCCATCCCCCTAATCTTCCAGTCAAATGAACGCCAATACGTTTTGGATACAGTAGTTCCCATGGTAGACCAGCCATGACCTCTGCTGCGTCCAATCCCCCGACACCAATGGCAATCATTCCAAGGCCCCCGCCGTTTGGCGTATGGGAATCCGTACCTATCATGAGTCCCCCCGGAAAAGCGTAATTTTCAAGTACAACTTGATGGATTATTCCCGCACCTGGTTTCCAAAATCCTAAACCAAATTTTCTCGAGGCAGATTCTAAAAACTGGTAAACCTCACTGTTTTCATAAATTGCGGCGGTAGTATCCGATTTACCCTCTACTCTTGCTTGGATAAGGTGATCACAATGAACGGTGGTAGGGACAGCCGTTTGTTTAAGACCCGCTTGCATAAATTGGAGAATGGTCATCTGCCCTGTAACGTCCTGCAGAGCAACTCGATCAGGATTTAGCAGAACATAACTTTTCCCGGGTTGCGGTTCAGTCGGCCCTATCTCAATCAAATGACCGACCAGTATTTTTTCAGTTAATGTAAGTGGCCTGTCTACAATATGCATGAATTTTGAAATATTTTTTTTCGATCTTTCATAGATCGACGAAACCAGTTCAGGTGTTGAATCCACTTTGTTCACAATAGTATCTATCATCCACTAAACGCTAATGATAACGATGGCGATATTGAAATAAAAGTCATCCTATACCTCTATTTTTCTTCATTTATTGTCGACAAATTAAAATGAGCCCTTTCTCCCGGTCCCAAGTGACAGGCGCCCTCTTCTGACAATTATCAACTGTAGAAATCTGTATAATTAAACATCATAGTTGGTTCCCATAGAGGACATTGATGATTCTGTCATGAACTGATAATGCTGATTCACCTCAAAATCATATGTGCAACCACTAATTTCCTAAGATTTGACATGAAGAGTTTGAATTTTTAAAATAGCGTCTAAAATTCATATCATGAAAAAGAGTAGTTGATATTACTCAGATATCAATTCTTAAGGCAGATAACAGTTTACTGATATCTGCTAACGGCACACCTTCGGGAGTACACAGTGGCTGTCTTGCTGGCGGGTTAGTAGAATAATCTGAAATGTGTTGAGATATGCGCTCGTGATAGGTCGGGACAA
>JBBRRH010000002.1:0-73875 GCA_038201105.1 Nitrososphaera sp.
AGATTATTGAGTACCATATTACATTAGATAATGCATTCTGACATTCTAACTCAGTTTAGATACCATTCTGAACTAGAGAACTGGAACAAGAAAAGTTGTTCGGTCTACTTTTGTATAGTATTGCTAACAGGCGATATCAATGTAAAACAATATTAATCTTGATAGAGTCAAAAGTGCATGAGAAGTAATATTGAATATCCACCTGGACCTTCCAATATAATCCCTTATACAATGGGCCGTAAGTTCATACGTGATCCTATCAAGACATTGCTTGATCTATCTCATAAGTATGGTGATATCAGTCATTTCAAATTTGGGAGGCAAGATGTTTATTTCATAAATAATCCAAATTACATTGAAGATGTCTTAGTTACCAACCATAAGAATTTCATTAAAAGTAGAGGATTGCAGGTTTCAAAGCGTCTCCTTGGCAATGGCCTAGTTACTAGTGAAGGGGAGACTCATGACCGGCAGCGGCATTTGATACAACCTAAATTTTATCCAAAGCAAATAAGATCTTATTCGGATGTCATGATAAAGTGCGCTTTTAAAATGTGCGATAATTGGAAGGACGGTACCGTGGTTGACATTCATAAAGAAATGGCACTTGTTACATTGGCAATAATTAGCAAGAGTGTACTAGGTTATGAAGTCAAACAACAGGGTGATGAGATAGGCAAAGCTCTCCTAACTTGCATGGAATACTTCAACCGCCTTCTAATGCCATTTGGTGAATTAATTGAAAAGATCCCTATATTACCAATGAACAAGGAATTTCAGAGAGCTAAAGACACGTTAGATTCTACGGTGTATAGTATGATTAGCGAACATAGAAAGAGATTGGACAGAGGAAAGAAAGAAGGAGATGATCTCCTGTTCACACTTCTTCAGGCTCACGACGAAGAATCTGGAATTGGAAAAATGAGTGACATACAGTTGAGGGACGAGGTCATGACAATATTTTTGGCCGGTCACGAAACGACTTCAAATGCACTTACGTGGACACTTTATCTTTTGTCTTTGCATCCAGATATCGAAGCAAAACTTGACGAAGAGCTTCACACAGTATTAGGAGATAGCCAGATAATCCCTACTATATTTGATGTCCCAAAGTTGGCGTATACAGAAAGGATTCTTACTGAATCGATGCGACTATATCCTCCAGCATGGGCTTTGGGCCGCCAGGCCATAAATGAGTACAAAATTGATAAATATACAATTAGAGCAGGCTCGATAATTTTGATGAGTCAATATGTTATGCACAGAAATCCTCTCTACTTCACAGAACCAGATCTTTTTTATCCAGACCGTTGGACTCCAGAGTTCAAAAAACAGTTACCAAGATTCAGTTACTTTCCTTTTGGAGGTGGCATCAGAGGTTGTATAGGTGAGCCATTTGCCTGGTTGGAAGCGATCCTCTTAATTTCCACTATTTGTAAACAGTGGAAGATGGCTTTAGAACCTGGTCATAAAGTGGCATTGAAACCATTGATTACTTTGCGTCCCAAGCATGGCATGCGTATGTTATTGACTCGAAAATAAGGATTAATAACCCAATCGCTGTCAGTAGAGCCGCATTTGTGGCATAGTATACAGGACATATTGATGCAGACCATCAGTTATTAACTTACCAGGCTAATTGCAAGTTATTGAATATTGTGAGCATTTTAAAACTAATAAGACCTGCAAAGGTTGCTCGTCTAGCGACTGCTGATTCTAGCCTTCAACCCTATATTACACCAGTTGTGTTTGTGATAGAGAATGACAAAATCTTTATTCCCTTAGACTATAAGCCTAAGACCGTTCCTTTTAAACAGCTGAAAAGGGTAAAAAATATACAGAAAAACCCCAAAGTTGCTTTTCAAGTAGACAACTACGAAGATGATTGGCAAAGGTTGTGGTTCATTTTGTTAATGGGGTACGCAGAATTGGTCGAACAAAAAGAAGTGGGTGGAGAACAAGATAAATATATTCGTAAAGTTCACGATCTATTTATAGAAAAATATGTTCAGTACTCTAAAGTGGAAATTGGAACAATTTTCATAAAGATCAGTGCGCTAAGGGGTTTCTATTGGCATTACAATACATCAAAACAAGAAAACTAGTAGGATGATCGAGAATTGAATTTTGCGCTATTTAGCGAATTGAAGCAGCTGTTTTGAGGTTTCGATAGTTTGATCTATATTTCCATATAGTGGAGTGAAAAAGTTACTAAATACAACATGCTCTATGCCAATATCTTTTATCTCTCTTATGTCGTTACCTATCTCTTCAATAGTTCCTGACATTGGAAACCGTTGCTTTCCGCCTGAGTTTGTATCAGAAATATTGAGATAAGTTAAAAGAATGATCTTGAAAGCATTTGGATCCTTATTTGCTCTAATAGCCAGATTTCTTATTGTATTTACAGTACTTTTAAGTTGTTCCAGAGGCCCGAATGGTACGCCTAACCAGCCGTTAGCATCATAATTTACAATTCTAGAAAAAGTATTTGGGCTAAAGCCCCCAAGATATATAGGAATATGAGGTTTTTGTATGGGTTTTGGACCTATCTTTGAGGCCGGAATATTGTAGAATTCCCCTTTAAATTCTACAACGTCATCGGACCATACACTTTTTAGAGCATCAAGAAATTCATCTGCTCTTTTACCTCTATCCTTAAAAGGTATGTTAGATGCTTGATACTCATCTTTAGACCAGCCGATGGCAAGACCGCATATCGTCCTTCCTTCTGAAAGAACGTCCAAGGTAGCAAATCGTCTCCCAAGTACAACAGGATTATGGAATAGCATATCTATGACAGAGGTCCCCAATGATATTTTCTCGGTGTTCGCCGCAACAAATGACAGAGTTTCTAGCGGATCAAGTACTGTTTGATAATCAGAAGGAAGACGACCGTCGGGAGTTGCAGGATAAGGTGTTTGTGGGCTAATTGGCGAAAGAAGCCTTTCCAGTACCCAAAGAGAGTCAAAGCCATATTCTTCAGCTTTTCTAGAAAATTTAATTAAATTTTGTCTATTAGCTTGTTTCCCAAGCTGAGGGAGTGTAAGTCCAACTTTCAAGGTGATTACAACGCAATTAATTGTATTAAAAGGTAGCTCGAAAATCAAAAGCTGACAAAGAAAATAGTATCACTTAGAGAGAAAATTCAGTGGCGAAATAATACTAATGCCAAGACCTGTTGTACCCAAGCATATGTCATTATCGCATCTATGTGCTTGTCATGTATTGGTTATTTGTATCCACTAAGGAGATGACATACAGTATTCAGTTAAATGCCCACCTGGAGAGATTTGTTTTATGCTTAAGGGTATGATTCCCCAAATGCAAAGGGCAAACAAGACCAAACCAACGTCAATGTACCATAACACCCCTTGCTACACCTACGAGGTAATGTGTATATATGGTGACCTATAACCAAGTAACATAGTTACTCAGGGAATATATTCTTCCTCCTTAATATTACTATCTAGAATAGATTTTGCAAGAAAAATTACAGCTAGAATATGTGCTGAAGAACAAAGGTAGAGCAGATAAATTGGTACTGGGGTCCCTAGAATCTAAGTCTAATTATATACTTTCACCGTATAAATGTTAATCCATAAATGACGCTAGGAGGTCGAAGAGGCAGATACCCAGAATTTTGATTAATATTTCATTTAATGAACCAAAAATACAGTTCCAAGTGAGCATTGTTCAAACGATCAAGTATGGTACGATCACTTATGATATTTTTTGAGAGGATAAAAAAAACAAAATGAACAACAGCGAAATTGAAGAAAAGTTGGGAAATGAAATTGACAAAAAGAGCTGGATTTCCCGTTATTCCATGTTTGTTTGCAAAATAGGGGAAGTACCAATTTACATACATTTTAGTTTCGCCTTGATCTTTACTGTTATTGCGTGGAGTCTTTCATACACTTTTTTCCCTGTTTATTATCCGGGCTTATCGCAACTTATCTACATAGTATTGGGAGTTACGGGTGCATCTACTGCACTTTTTTCCATCATGTTTCATGAACTCGGTCATTCCACTATAGCAAACAAGTATGGAGTAAAATTTGAAAAGATTGTACTCTTTGCCTTTGGTGGAATTGCGCTAAGCTCCCGGGAATTGACAGATCCTAAAAAAGAGATCAATATGGCATTTGCTGGTCCTTCTGTAAGCTTCATTATTTGTAGTCTGTCATTCGCACTTTGGCTAATAGTATTTCAGAGTCAGATCTTTGCCTTGCAAGATTCCCCTGTGGGCGGGATCTTGTATTATGGCGGACTAATCAATCTTGCAATAGGTCTATTCAATCTCTTACCCGTATTTCCTTCAGATGGCGGAAGAATATTGAGAGCCTTTCTGTCCATGCGCATGCACAATCACGTTAGGGGTACGAAGGCTGCAATAAGGATAGGAATGATTATTTCAGTCGGGCTTGTAGCAGCAGGAGTGATCATAGGTTTGAAATATTCTTTTGTAAGTGGTCTTTGGCTAATGGTTCTGGCCTACTTCCTAATAACGGGATCCAAATGGTATTACAGACAATACGAATACTTGTCTTCTTCCTTTTCAGGAGCAAATTATTCTGAATACTCACAAAAAAAGTAGTACGCCAAGGCAATTTGCTGAAAAGAACTATTCGTATGGGAATGTTAGGAGAAGCTACAGATATTTCCATGGCAAAAATGATAGAGCCAAGAATGAGTCTTACATTCAAGAAAGAATTGGTTAAGATAATTATTTCCACTCCCATACCTTCTCGGAAAAAATGCCGTAGGTATCAATTTCGGTTTCGAACACTTCGACTAGATTATTTGTAAATGCGATCTTACCTTCTGATGATGTCCGGTAAAACAATGAGCCATACCAAATTACACTTCCCAAGGTTTTGATTCTTCCCCCCCTCACCGATAAACTACTGCCATTTCCCCAGGCAGCTATAAACTAGATGGAACGATTGCATTCCGGTCATATTCCGTTATAAGGTTGGGCATAGATTAGCATCGATACTTTCAGTCATACTCATAATCGAAAAATCAAGAAGTTTTTGATACTGGAATAAAGACTTAACTGTCTAATTTGTTTGCGCATAAATGAGGATTCATAAACCAAAATTGTCAAACCCATATTTCTATATGTCCAAAAGAGTAAGGTCTACTCATTGGTGCATCATGATAAAAGAAATCCGGAGTCAAAAGCATTTCCAATCGACGTTGCCCAACTTTGATTTTAGGTTATGGTATTGTCAATCCTTGGGGAAGCAACTATCATGTAAACTAACTTACTGAACTCCAGTCGGGACCTCTTTTATCATTTTCCTGATGGCTCCATCTTCTATCATCGCGTCAATTAACAAATTGATTTCTCTTCTGCTATTTCATCCAGATAGTGCAAAAGTATCTATAGCCTTCAATTGGATGTGAATTCTCAATGCATCATGTACCGGCCTCATAGCATTTATTACCGAATTGCCAAGAATTGTATTACTGATCTTACCGTTTTGTCTCTTTACAAGTCCTGTTTTCCCTAATTTTTTAATTCTAAAGTATAATTGTTTCTTTGTCAACTCTAATACCTTACTTAATTGCTGGTACAACCATCCTGTTTCATACTTACAAGTTTCAAAATCTTGATTGTATTATGGTCGGAGATCGCTTCCAAAACATCTACGCTTCGAGTGTCCCCTGTGTCCATGCCGGATTTAGTGAAAAAGTATAATTAAGTTTGGTTAGAGAATTCGACAAGAAATGTCCCTGTCACTGAACTTTTCGTTTAATTAACCAATAAATCCGAATTGACAACTAACAGACCTTCCACAATAGCCAGTTCACAAAGAAATCAATTCACAACAAAAACATGATTCAAAGATCTACGGAAGGCATGGTAAGTGGATGATTTTTGATGGCAATCTCAGATCACGTAGCCACTCATTTATTCATTCATTAGACTGACATGATCAGAATAAATCCGCATGAATGATGTACTTACAATAGACTTCAAACTTTCGAATGATCATCAGGGAAATCATTTACTCAATGGTGATAGCTTTCGTAGGTAGATTGTATGAGTTTCTTTGGTTCGGACACATCATTGATTATGACAAATCAACGCTCTAATTAGTAATAAATTTATTATTATGGTAGAGAAATCCCTGTGGCTTTCAACTGATTCATTACATATCTGACTTGTTCTGCTGTTACCCTGTCTATGATAGAACTTTTTGTGTTATGCAACAATATCGCGCTTATCAACCCGGCTATCATTTCTGGATCATAAAAAGCTGAAGACTCCGATAGCAATTCTGCTACTTTAGGTACATCAGTATCAACTGTGATTTTTCCACTTGTGATCAGATTGCCGAATTTTTGAACTGATTCGTATACTTCGATATTGTTCGCTATAAACGCAGTTTTTTCAGGAGCTATAATACCAACATCAACCATATTCTATTAACAAAATTGCCTACAAATAAAATGTTAGGATACATGGGACATTAAGGCGAGACAGCCAAGAATAAATCATCTTGTTCGTTTCACCACTTCACGCAGTGATTGGAATCATGTTCTCAAATGGATTAATGGTATAGCACTAGTTATAGGACCACTATTCATCGACATCATTCATCGACACCATATCGATCTATACATTTAAAAGCTAAGCCAATCCACAAATTATGGAGCTTTAGTTTGGCAGACTCGATCATATTCCCGAATGTTTAAACACATTGATTGCGGAAATCTATTTTGACATGTACGATGTGAACACAGACTATTGTCCTTACGCTAAGTTTTGTTTCTTGGGGGAGGAAATCTCTTGGAGTTTTCTGGACTGTTCGATACCTATAATTGGTAAATTTGTGCTGTCTAAAAGACCTATTTGTGCGAGCACGGAAGCCTGATCCCAGTAAATGTGCTCATGAACAATCTTGTTTCCTTTAAATTTCATCACAACGACATGTGGAATCTCCACATATTTTCCTGTAGGAGCAATTCCTGCAAGCATATACGGAATTTCGGTATCGTGTGTAAAGCATAAAATAATCTCATCCACTACTTGATCTGTTCCAATTGTGCGAGAGATACGCTTTAATTTTGTGTCATTGGGCATTTTGCCAACAAATTCAGTCTTATAGAAATTATAAACTTCATCAAAACCAATGCCTCCTGTCATTGTGGGCACATGATGTACAATAGGTTCCTTTACCATGGTCTTCATTGTTGAGTCTACATCATGATCAACAAATTCATGCTTTACATGCCTATCGAACATATTTCCCAGGTTTACCGGTTTTCGCAATTCACGCTTAATCATCTCACTTTTTCCACCCATCAACCTGTTGTGTTAAACTTCCTAATTTCTTTTTCTCTAGATCTACAGCGAATTTTAATGTAAACTGTTTCAGGTTTTGTTTGTAGTCCACACTCTAAAAAAGGTCAAATACGAGCATGTCGATATCAATCTCTGCTAATGATTATATAGATAAATCACAACTAGAGAGCTACTACTAACGTCATTCCTATAGACACTTCAATTTTATCTCGATATCTTCTTTATCGCTCATTGATTCAACTATCCCTTCAGATGTCAATCATTAATTTTTATCGTATATTGAATTGGAAATCGACCACTGTACCAAATATTTGCGTCTGTTCCAGTTGGAATACTCCTATTATCTTCTTTAAAATTACTTGTTTACTCATTATAGTAATATTTTATGAATATGCTATCTTCCTTCGATAATGTTTTTTAATATATGGCGATGACAGTGTGGGTTTCTCTCTGCTTCATAACATAATAGAGTGATAAAACTTGGATTAGGATTTGTAAGGGATCTGGATATTTCACGAAGCGTCTCTAAATGGGCTTGGGCTTTATCACTGCAGGATATCTCTCTTCTGTATTCTGATTCGAAATCCTCCCAAGTAATTTCTCGGTTTTTCCATTTCTGAAGTAAATATTGGGATGGTGCTAACGCTGGATACCATAAATCGTAATGCGTTCTTTTTACACGTCTAGGATACCTGGCTACCAACAATCTAACCCCATCTGTATCTTTCTTGGCATCACGAATTGATTTTGTCTTAATAATCATTTGGAGTGTTGTTTGCTGTTAATTCAATCCCACGAAATAAGGGTAACTATTAAAGAAAGAAAGTCTAGGAGTGATGAAATCTAATCAGTGATGCGGATGAACAAATTATCAAATATGGTCTGTTTATGATCATACATTTGCGAGCGAAAACTCATCAATGAATAATTTTAGCATATATCTGTGGCAGTAGGGATTATTGTCTTTTTCGTAGCATAGGAGTCTAATTATTTCCCCGTTCTTGCTGCGCTCCCCCAGATTCCGTATTGCCTTGAGACTCTTAGCGCTCTTCATTTCCGCTGTATATTTACTTGAAAATTTTTTCCAATCATTAGGAGTCTCTGTGCTCTTTTTCCATTCATCGTGTGTGTCAATGCGCGGAGCCAGTTCTGTAATGTGTTCGTCACAATCAACCCAACCATATCTCTTATTAGCAACTAGAAAAACAGTTTCTTCGTCTCTTTTCTTTCGAATACTATCGGGGTGATTCTTATTGTAGTCTGATGCACAGCCTACCTTAACTGGCATTATTTTTCCCTCTTTCGTCAATCATAGAACCTCATCCCTTCAACACCTATTTTTCTCAAAACTTTCCATATATACTATGAAGTCCTATCATAATTTGATACTATCTTCTGCCAAGAGGGGGTGCCGCTTTGGTGGGTCATTGCATCTAGCAGACAAGCACTAATCAGAGTTATTTCTATCTAACAGTTAGTCAGTAAATGTTACAGGAGAGACAATAAAAAGAAACCAAAATGCAAGATATAGTCGTGAACTTTATGTCTCGACGAGAATCAAATCTTCTTTCTGTTATCTACTCGTTAATATGCTCGCAGAGGTGAGTATAAAACTTGATGTCTAAATTATGTGCTTAAGCAATATGCCCTTGAAGCATTGATGACTATTTTTAGCGGTCTGTAAGCTTTCGCTAATCTTCGGCCTCTAATATGTATTATTGATCCGATAATTATGAAGAAAACATCTTCAGTCAACCAAGTCAGTTTAGATGATATTTTTAGACCTATACGCGAATACCGAGAAAAGATACACCGCCTCTATCTCGAAAGTATCTCTACTAGCGAAAATGACTAATTCATAAAACCTAGTATCTTAAAGCGTAGAATTTGTTTCGCAAGATCTATTCTATTTTGCATAGAAGCGTTAAATGTTGTTGTATGAGTATGGTGTATTCTTTTCTCTGTGGCCTTAATTTCGATTAACAGTTGCTTTTTGTACATCTTGAAGGGTATTAACGGAAGTAACACGTTGCATGATTCAGAAAATGACTCTCCAAATATAATGAATGACTCACTGAAAAGGGAGGGAATGCATACCAACCAAGAGACTAATTGGGTTTTTATTCTCCGATCGCAGGACGGTATTTCTCTATCACTTCTGCCAAGTCGTCTATCGAACAGGGTTTTTTGAACACCTCTTTGACACCACTATTTTTCATTTCGTCGAAAAGCCTTTGATTCGGGGAAGCCGTAAAGATCACGATGTTCGTTGAATCTATGAGTTCGTCTCGTTTGAGTGATTCGATTACATCTTTCCCACTAAAATCGGGCATAGCTACATCTAGCAAAATAAGATCAAATTTGTCGTTTCGGATTCTGCCTAATCCTTCCTGCCCATCGTTGACCGCTTGACAGTCTATATCTTCTCGGTGATACAATAGAAAGTTATAGCCTCAGTAATCTCGTGGTTGTCGTCTATTACAAGAAGCCTCCAATCAAAACCTCTTACTTTTTCCTCGGTGTATCGCAGTAAAGACTTCCGCAATTAGGGCATGCATTTGGTAATAACCACAATGTCGGACGCCAGAAATTTCCACAACTATCACATTTGAAAGTGTTAGTTATAATATTTGTTGTCACGTGTTTGGTTAAAGAATCTATATAAAACTCGTGTTATTTTTCCTTTATGTTCGGAAATTCTTTGGATGCTTGTAATGCTACATCACTAACTTGATAGTTTTCTAGAGTATACTGCTTCAGTTCTTCTAATACTCTCTGTCTCAGACATGCTTTGTTCATTGTCGTCCAACATCAAACCTGTGATTGATTTGTAAGAAATAAGATACAGATCATCTAGGTACAAAGTTTTAATATCTAAAAAATTCTTCGATATGGGTCTGGTTGAGATGGAATACCTCGGTAAATGTGAAATACTGAATGCGGGATAAGTCAATTCTTTCATTCACAGCCGTCATCGATCAAGGGAGTCCAGATCTACTAAATTGTGAGGAACTTCTGAGGGTGTTACTCGTTTTATTATGAAAATATTAAGGATACATCAATTCTCTATTATCTACACTCTATCGCTATTTATATCTGCCATCATTGCGATCACTCCTAGTAATTATGTGAATGGGGCGCGAGACGGAATAACAGCTGCGTTTGTGGGTGATATTTCTTGCAATATTACCGGAAGAGCGACTATTGATTCAATCACGGCTGATAACCCTGATGCATTTGTTATCTTAGGTGATATGTCATACGGACCCTCTGCGGGCTGTTTTTATAGCTATGTTAAAGACCTAAAAAATCAAGGCGTTACTGTTAGATGTGATATCGGCAACCATGATTCAGAACAAGAACAGTCAGAGGAATTAGAAAAATCGTACTGGAATCTTTGTGCTGGGGGCGCCTCTCAGGAAGGATTCTGGAAAATTCGGGCTGGTGACATTAGCATTTTAGGTCTCAATACCCAGTGTGATGGAGATAGCAATCATACAGCAACAGAGCCGCCATGTGACATTGGAAAAATAATAAAATTCTTGAAGGAAGTGGATAAGACCAAATTTGTTGTTGCCACGGCACACAGGCCATTATGCGACTCGCCAATATCGAAAAGTCCAAAATTTGAATGTAATGAGGTAATGCTTGATGAATTTGATCGCATCGGAGTGACAGCTACTGTGAGCGCAGATAATCACTGTTCGGCTTACAGTGACAAGAAGTTTATTGCTGGCGCTGGAGGCAGATCTCACTATGCATGTTCGGGTTGGGATTGGATTGATGACACAAAATACGCCTATCTTTTTATGGAATACAAAGAAAATAAATTAGATTTCGTATTCAAGCATTTTAAGACTAGGGCTGAAATATCGCCTCATTTTTCAATAGATAGCAACGAAAACCAACAAGTTTTGCCTGCGAATGCTACAGGGGATCTTACGCACGTTCTAATACATACACTAGATGGAACCGTTGAGTTTAAGGACAAAAATGGAACCATATACTATCAGATACCCACTATACCTGGAATCGTTCCTATTCCTAGCGAGAAAAAATAACAATATGTCCGACACTTTTTAATATCAAGTCAGCCCGGAATTTGTGTTCTGATTCTTGTAATTATTGGCATTCTTGATGCTGTTGGCGTGGCTGTGTTAATTTGCTTTCCGCAACTATATCGCTAGTTGATTATCAATTTTCGTTATTTCGGACAGCTTCCTTAAATAATCTTTTGATCATAATAATTACAATGAGTCATGAATCTGAATTGTCAAATACGATGTATGATCTGCTGCATGCAATGGGAAAAGACGCTGGCTTCCTTTACGAAACTATTGATACGTACATCAAGGATGCACAGAATGCAAATAAATCTGATTTAGTGGAGATTTGGCAAACCATTAAGAAGGATCGACTTAAGCATTTACATATGTTAAAACAATCTCTCGAGAAAGAAATTCACGGTTAAAACCATCTTTTTTTTGAAATTTTGCTTTACAATTTTCATAAAGAAAGTTGAGGAACAAAGGGAATACCGTTTCCTACGTATCGAATTAATCGTTGCCTTCAGAAATATCGCCATGACAATTTGTTCTATCTATAGGCAGCTTCCGCTGAGTAGAACTTGGCTTCACAATTGGCAGCTTCCGTGGAGTATTGTTCTATACACTTGGAACCACATTAAAAACAATAGCATGGCATGTAGGGAACTAGTTTTTTGTCCCCCTAGATTAGATTTTCGTATTTCTATTTTCAATCATAAAAGCTTTATCATGCATTGAATTGGAAAATGATCACTGTATCCCGTATTAGCGTCTCTGCCTTGTGGAATACTTCTATTATCAGCTTTAAAATCAGCTGTTTCCTCATTATAGTAATATTTTAAAAATACAAATTCCATAGGCGTACTTTTCAGTGATGGATGAACCCTTTTTTTGTCAGTATAGTAAGTTTTATCTGTGCTATCATCAAATCTATCGGGGGTTAAATTATCGACTAACCTAAGTCCATTGTAGGCAATTCTGACACTATCTAGCATAATTTGTAACTTTTGTTTTCCATAATACAATCCACGAGAGATTACAAATTGATCAAATATGCTCCATCTGTTGTCTCTCCAATAATGAATAGTACCGCCTGGAACGTTTGGGTCTTGTGCCTGTTCCTTTCCGCCTGAAATTGATGCCTGAATCTCGATTAGATTTGGCTCAGCAATTAACTTCCACATACAATTGAATAAGGCAGCACTTTCTTCGAGGTAATATTTTTTAAATGAAATACCTTTGATATTCCTTTCTTCTCTGACTCGAAGCTCAAGAATTTCTTTCCAGCCCCTACAGAATCGTATATCTGGCACTCCTCCAAGATATCGTAAGACGCTTTCATCATATGGATCGTCATTAAAATCGCCCATTACTAGTACATTTTTGTTCCATTCGTTTTCAAGTTTCTCAAGATAGGTACTATTTTCATGAACAAGTAATTCTTCCGGCATTTGAATTAGTTCTTCTTTTGGTAACTTTAATATCGTGTCTACTATTTTACCACAACTCTCGGCAACTGTATTTCTTGCGTGAGCTGTATCATTGGGCTGGCAACTTTCAAATTTACCTCTCCTGGAAGGCCAGTGATTTACCAGAATATACAAATCGGCGTCATTAGATTTAACTTTGAGATGCGTAAGAAGAATATCCCTGGTTGGGTACCTGAAATCAATAGAATACGCCTTAGTATCAATAAGCTCAAAAATATCCCTTGAATAAACCAAGCATACGTCAATTCCTCTTAAATCCGGACTATCTTTATAGTCAGCCATCAAATATTTGTCCCGACCTATTCTATTTATCAATTCTTGAAGAATATCTTTATCTTCTACTTCAGATAATCCGAGCAAATCTGGCTCTTTGTCTTCTATACCATCTATTCCAAAGTCCATGGATCGGATTACTTTCGATAGATTGTCCAGTTTTATATTCTTCACATTATCTGTCCAACCATTTTCTGGGGTAAATTCAAAGTCTGTTGCGATATAATTTTTGTAGGTGCCAAAGAGATTCTGCAAGTTCCAGAAAGCTGTTTTTATTAACCTGGTTTCGCTCATTAGTATTTGGTCTTCATTGCAAATATTAAATTCTTTTTTTTGACTTACCATAAGCATAGAGATATGTCTATTAGTTTCAATATCTTTTATTTAGAATCTTTGCCGCTATTGATCTAATATCTGTTTTTGAAAGCTTACTTGTGTCAATAATTATGTGTTCTTCTTTTACAGGTTCATAAATTCTCTTCATCTTTTTATAAACTGAGAAATCAGCATCCGAATAATCATGTTTCCTTTGCCGCAGCCGTAAGATGACAATATCTTCAGGACAGATGCATTCTATTATATGAAAGTCTTTACCAGCAAGACCAATCTTCTCTTTGATTTCGCGTCTTGAGAGTTCTCTTGTAAATGTAGCGTCCAGAATACAATTTATCCCTACCTTATCAAGATATTTAGCCATTAGTACCATAACATCATAAATCAGTCTTCTTTCCCTCCATCCGTACATTGGTCTGGAGAATAGCTCTTTCCTTATTTTATCTGTGGATAGAATAACAGCTTTTACCAATGGGGCTAGCTCTTTTGCTACTGTTGTTTTACCAACGCCGGGTAATCCACAAATAATTATTATCATTACGGATATTAGTATCTCTTCAATAAAAGGAATATCTTTTATCACAATAGGTGGATAATTTACTTCCAAATTATTAATTGATGATATTTCACTATGAGCAGGCTTGTATTTATTCATTTATCCACGCATGTGAGTTTTAACCACAGTATCAAAAGTACCATTAAATCGGCTATTATATTGAAAAAAAAAATAAGAAAATGTTCTTTCTTATTGCGCGTCAATAAATATGGCCCAGGTAAACTCTGGTAAAGATAGTATGATAGTAATGAGTAATGCTATCAAGGAATCTTGTTCTCACGATTATAATTGGTTTAATCGCGGATTTGAGATTCTATACGAATATACTAACGTTGCTACGCCGAAAATGTTCTAAAAAATAGAGATAGAAGAACACACCATTGTTTATACTGTT
This sequence comes from Nitrososphaera sp., assembly GCA_038201105.1. GTDB lineage: Archaea > Thermoproteota > Nitrososphaeria > Nitrososphaerales > Nitrososphaeraceae > TA-21. Next base: position 14,414 of record JBBRRH010000002.1, read on the forward strand.
TTAATCAGTTCAATAAGCCAAATTTTCTTACCCTCATATTTTTCAAAGCCCGTTTATACTATAATGTCAATGCCAAATTATGAACACCCAAACAAAAACAGCAATGTTGGCGATTCTGTCCATCGGAATGCTGACGGCCCTGACTTTATCGACCCTAACCCCTGCAGTGAACCCCGCATTTGCTAAGAAGAAACATTGTGACAAGACAGACAACGGCTGCGATGCGATAAAATCAGAGAAAAACCAAGACGAGTCAAAGAAAACAAGTGCGGATGAGACACAACGAAGTATAACTAGCTCTCAGGCAGAGATCGATAATTCCACCTTGCCGATTGATTCACAGTCCGAGAATCCGTTCGCACTAGTAGGAATAACAGGGAGTAACATGACAAATTAAGTATAGTTATTCACTTGGAGAGACGGGAATAACTCACTATTTTTTTACTTTACTTATGAACTGAAATAAAAGAAACAGAGAATGCAATTAAATGTCCATCACTTGAGAAATTAACGATATATATGCCATAGTGTCCAAAGGGATGAAAACCTCCGGAGCCTACAGCGAATGAGTAAGTATTTTTGGTTGAGTAGGATTGTATTTGAATTTTAAAACTGGAGGAAAAGGCTGTCAAAGGCTATCTCCACTAGTTGTGAATACGTTCGTAAGGGTATTTATGAATAGAGCTTCACAAAATAAAAATAATATGAACTGGAAGGTCTGGCCGAGTGGATTAAAAATCAATCCAGACCCTCCAGCAACTGACTCGTAAAGGGTATTGCTGTAATTAGAATAAAATGACTTTTTCTGTAATCAGAGGATTATAGCGAGCACTCCACCAAAACACTCAGCACTCGACATTGACATTTTTACAAATTGGAGGCTTAACATGAGTCTGAGCTGCATTGTTTGGAAACTCAAAATCTGTCATTCCATCTGCATTCTTTAGTTTCATAAAATTTTCTGGTGACATGTAACCCGTCCTTCCTTTGTTACTTTCATGAGTTGGATTAGCTAGAAATGTTGTAGCGTTTTTAGTCCATATTTCACCAAAGCAAAAGCTATGGTAGTTTACCTGACATTCTCCGTTGTACATTTGGAAAATATGGTCACATATGGCTACCACTGTGTGATTTTGATTATGCAGTGCTCAAAACAATTGCAGCATTCATGAATTCTAATGGAGGGATTCTTTTAGTAGGTATCAAGAATGATCGAAGCGTTTCTGGAATAGAAGCCGATTATAAACTGTTTTCCGACGCGGATGGATGGATCCAATATTTAAACTCGCTTATAATCAACCATATTAATATTGGTGCATTAAATTACATCCAGGTAAGAATTCGCTGGATAAAATCATTAATGATACACTTACTAACTACTACTTTGAGCGGGTAGGGGTCTGTGCGGGGGCTGATGCTTTTAAGTGGCTTTTCTGTCTATTTTGTTTCATGAACTCTCATTCTATCTATGAATCCCTAACTATCTATCTACTTAGAGACATTAGAGACATTAGAGACAACACACGTACTGCAAAAAACAAATGGAATTTGAAATGGGAAGAATGAAAATAAAAATATAAAAATACTGTCTCTAACATCATTTTTGGTGGCTGGTTTATCGTATTCATATTATACTTTTTGAATAGAGAAAAAAACGAAACGTAGCGAAAACGAAAATGAAAGATAAGGAGATCTAAATTGGCCTTTGAAATGATTTGCTCTACAACTACTTGTAATTTCTGTTATCAATTCACTATGCAAAGTTGGTCTCTATATAGATCATAGTCTTTAAGAAACGAACCAAGTCTACTGATAGGTACAAAGGGTATTTTATTTACGAACGGTTGGGAAACTTCGTTTAGTGTTACTATTACAGGCAAGCCACAATCAATATTCCTTTTTTTTTCTACATATATTTTAGTTCTGACATATTGTTGATTTGCACATTCTACCATTTTAGCAGCTGCCATATTCCTCCAATGTTTGCAATCGATTATCAATGCCATACCTTCCAAAGTTGCTACAACATCAATCTGGATTCGTGGCATTGTCAAATGAATATTAGTCCTACAGACATAATTCATATCCTGGAGAATTATGGTTACAAAGTTCTCAAAATCTTTCCAATTTAGATTTAAAGATAAGAGAGTGGGATCACATTCATGATGTAAAGCTAGCAAAAGCAGCTTCATCTTATCGGCTGATGAGAAGCTAACTTTCGTATCTGACAATTTTCCAATTCCTTTACTGCTCAGAAATCGGAGCAATTCCATACTCGTGGTATAACTATGGATGTTACACAGAGACTGAAATTCTGAAATGCTATTGCTATAAGGAATACCCCGAATTGCTTGTGCTAACAATGAGTAGTTCAAACTTCAAGAATGAATTTGCTCAGATCCTAATATTATTTTGGTTTCCAGCTCATGTGTGCAATTGTGACAATAACATTATGGCGGGAAGAGACGGAGAAGATAAATGGCAATGGTGTTGGCATTGTCCTGATTTTACACGACAGTATTCTCATTGCTTGACTTGCTGACGGAAGCAAGGATAGGGTTGATTCTGGGCTGGGGAATGATACGTCTTGGAAATGTGGGGAGTCAGCATGCGCACTTTTCTAAAGTTAAAAACTAGACCGGACGAACTTTGATTCGTATGTAAATTTGCTAGATAATTATTTAATAATAAACAATCGGAATCTTTTAGTCTATAACAGCCTTGTAACTAATATACTGATTTAAATCTTTGCAGAAATTCGCTAGCAAAAGGCTATATTCGAAGATTTTCTCAGTAATGGGAAGTCAATATTCGATGGCCCTGTACTATGGATTAGATGTTGATGAACTATGTAAAAAATGTACAAAATCTGAACCCCGATCTGTTAATCGCATTAGGGGATTACTCGTACGCAAATACTCCTGGATGCTGGTTCGACACGATAAGGCCGGTGGGCTCTATTACCAAAGTGGGTATTGGTAATCACGATGTCGAAGACACTGCACTCTTGAGCTCTTATTTAAATAATTTTGGAATTACAAGACAGTATTATTCCTATAAAGTTGGAAACGTTCATGTTTTAACAATGGCCACCGAAGAGGCATTTGCCAAAGGTTCGCAGCAGTATGACTTTGTGCTAGGGGACCTACAAGCAGCAAGTTCAGATCCTAACATCAAATGGACCATGGTGAACTTACATGTGCCACTTTATGCATCACCTAACACATGCGGAGACTCGGGGTGTGCTGGTGACAAGGACTTAAGAGAAACTTATCATCCGTTATTTGACAAGTACGGTGTAGATCTGGTCTTAGCAGGACACGTCCATAACTATCAAAGGAGTTACCCTATGACGTATACTCCGCAAAATCCTTTCGACCCGAAAGTAACAAGCTGCAGTAAGAGTACATATAGCAATCCTGAAGGAGAGATCTATGCCATAGTGGGAACTGGCGGGGTGAACTTGCACGGTTTATCAGGAAAGTCTTACTTTATTGCAAGTCAACAAGATTCAAAGTTTGGGATATTTGACATGCATATTTCTGCAAATACGTTAGAAGCTAAATTTATTGACAACGCGGGTACTATTCTGGATCAGTTTAGCATAACCAAAAATGCAAACATAAAGAAAATTGTATCAACAGAATGTAGCCCTGACCCTATGCCCACCTTCAAATCGGTAAACCTACTGGGAAGCGATTCGCAGAATGAGTACTATCCAGTGGTAATGCCTTTTAAAGTAAATTATGTCAACCCTGTTTTGCCAAAGGTTAAAACATTTGAGAGTCTGGTTAAATCTTATCAAGATAGAGTGCAAGGCGAACATACCCCGAAACTCAAAATTGAGAAAATAAGACAAAATATACATGAACAGGCCAGTCAAAAAATAGAGCTGAAATTGGAAGATGTCAAGCTCAAGGACAAGGTAGACAATAAGGATGTAAAGGATAAGGAGACGACAACAACCTCGGATAGCTCTTGGCCATTGGAAGATGTCAAGCTCAAGGACAAGGTAGACAATAAGGATGTAAAGGATAAGGAGACGACAACAACCTCGGATAGCTCTTGGCCATTGGAAGATGTCCAGCTCAAGGACAAGGTAGACAAGAGTCTTACATCAGCAAAATCAGAAAATATCAAACAGAAGTTGAAAAAGAAATTGACATCAAAGATATTCGGTTCAGGATTTCCTTTCCGTTAGATTAGATGATACTGGCCATATTACATGATGGAATACTTTACCGGTTTAGATTAAATTTAGACAGTAAATATTCCGACCTCTATCGTTACCTATATGGCATACAAGGGCTAAATAAAATCGAGGAATTCCCTAGGACAGTATTTTGTTTCCGTCATATTCTATCTATCCATGATTTTTGAGAAGCAACTTTATCAACGAATCTAAAGCTTGTCAGAGAATCAATCATTTCTGCGAGAAACTATTATGCTCCCCATTCAAATATTTCTGTTTCAGTTTTGTTTCGTGACATCTTTTCTATTTCTTCTTTATCAAGACGAATTATTTCTACAACGTGCCATCTCCTGACTTCTTCGTCGCTGAGATTTGGAGGCTTATTGCCTGACACTGCTTTGAAACGCAACCATTCGTAACAATATGGACACTGAAACGCGACGCCCCATTCTCTACTTTTATTAGTGGAGGTTATTATCATTGGTTTGTTACAAACAGGACAAATGGCGACTGGATCATCGCCTGATGGTCCGGAATAACGGATAGCAGAGGTCATGGGACAGTTATGTATAATACACGATCTCATGTATCTGTTTCCCTCTGGACTATCCGATACGCCGCTCCAAATTGTCCCGCTTATCATAGTGTATCTGGTTCATTTCTACTGACCTTCAATAGGAAGAAAGTACGGATTTTACGCCTTCGATTTTACATCCTGTAAGATACGAATCCTTACAGTCATTGTAGGATACCGCTTCTACACCGTAGGCTACGTTGTGTTCTGTAATTTGATTTTGACTAACTTGTAAATTATAATGAGATACTAAAAAATGTCAAAAGAAACTAAAAATTACGAAGTGCAAGCAAAAATTAGTAAAATTGCAATGAAAACGTAAAGTTTAAAGATATGTATGTGTTATACCTTATTGATTTATTAAAACTAGTCGTTAGTAACAAATAAGTTGTTATTTATTATGCCATTAATCGGGATGTTATTTTGAATGTAATCTCAATTGTACCAGACAAAACTGTGCGATGTAAATGGATCCGTGTTCAGGCACTCTCCAAGGTAAGGCCTTTGCCAGTATCCTAAATCATTGGCCCCGGTTAAACTCTTGTTTTTCGGCATATTTAGAAGCCTGGGGACCCAAAAGCACTTAATTTGATAAACTAGGCATCTATTGATAGATTAAAAGAATAATAATAATAACTATATAATTAGATTTTGTTTGCCCAGAAAAGCACAAGGAGAAAAACTAGAGAAAGTAGTATCAACTACTCTATCTCTCGCTGATTTCAACCTTCTCGAAAAATACGCTAGAATATATTATAACACCAACGATTTGAGACAACCCACCATGTCCCATATGCTTAGAAGCATCGTGAAAAGTTGGGTAATTCTCATCAAGCTGAGGGAAAAAAGGATCGGATTATAATCCCGTGCTATACGAGAACCGACTCGTATTCTACTGAATCATAAAATACTGCATTGCAGAAATTTGAAAATACAATAAATGTGTCTTGAGCGCAAATGTTGTCATAGGTGAAGGTAATTTTTGTAGCCGATGCCAAGACTGAATGAAAAGAAAAAATTCTGAAAGTAAATGGTCTTGGAATATATATCGACTATTTTTCTGTCTACTAATATTGCAGTGAGTTTGTCTGCTGCTATTTTTACCTCGGGCCCCTCTGACATGATTAATCAGCCTTGATTGATACTTGCCTAAAGTAAAGATTAAAGAATTTTGAAAGACAATGGAGAAATGATCGTGAGATTCCTTGTTTAATCCAAATCACTAACACTTTTCTATTCAAAATCTGGTTTGTGTATCTTCCTATGCTCGTCTAACTCTTTTATTGATTCAAATTTAGAATCACAATCCCTGCAATTACTTGCATTTTCGGGAGACGACATATTATTTAGTTAGATAACATATCATATAGCCATTATATATCCAATTCGTTATTACTCACGACTTTAATATGTTAAAGCAATGATCAGCCAACGAATTTATAATGAAACTGAAGTTCAGCGTATACCTGGCAAGTACAGTTTCATTTTCTGTGTTACTAAACACTATTAAAATAGAACTATGACACGAATATGCTAAAATAAAAAATTAGAATTCGCCATGACTACTATTCTTTTCTTGCAAAAGGAGCAGTGACGTACGGTGCAAATATTTTCGAGTCATGTTAGGAACATGTGGTGCTGCCATTGTCGTGGTGTTAATATTGGGCCCTTATTGTATGATTCGATTGAATGCGCCCAATTTCATGATTGTCTTGTATCGAATAATTGATAGTCACTATTGTCTTCTGCCCCGTATTTTGATACGGTTTTATTTCTGGCGCTAGAATTTCTTTCGCTAACTGGTTGATGTATCATTATCAGAAGAAGACAATGAGTTTGCACATTGCGGAGTGTGCACAGTGAATCGATTATCCAGACAAGAGGGTGGTGCTGTTGTTTCATCATTAGTTGTATTTTGTATATCGGAATTTTGCAGCGTGGAATTCGAAGATGCTTCCGAAACACAATTGGAGACGGTGTTATTTTCTGAGGGTGGGCATCGGTCTGTGGCAGGACACTGATCTTGAGATGAGGCTAGCTTGCCATCAGTACAGCGTAATTGTCCTTCTCCAGAAGCGAAAACATATGCCACTTTTAATGGGTAGAGAATTTGAACATCCTCTTTCTGTATCTGGAAGCTTGTGATCCGATCCAACATAGAAATCGTTGGTAAAAATAACGACAGTGTAGTAATAGTTATAACAATCGATCGCGTCGTGCTAGTCATACAATCTATTAGATCTTCATCAGTATTAAATAGTAACTCTCTACCACTCTGCAGAAAATGATGTGTATAGGGTCCCATCGACTTGCGGGCCTCTGTTTTCGAAAAAATAATATGATTTAATCAAGGTAGTTAATTTTCGCACGATTTGTTCATTGACGACTCTGATAGCTACTTATACGCTAAAATTTCATTCATTATTTAGCACGAATAAATCTTGCCTCTAAAAAGTTGCTTTGAATGTTTCTTAAAAATTGACAAGCCCTCACAGCCGTGCAACATTTTTATGTAGCAAATACACAACTTTTTTTGATTCGAGTCGCGTCTTTGACTTATGTTGGACCATCCATTCTAACTGATTCTAGCAGACATCGTGTGTGATGTACCGCTTCCATTCCATTTATTTTGTTTTGACTGTTGGCTCGAAATGTTCCTTTCTCAGTATTAGTTTTCTTCTAGAGGTAACTGTGGTAACAATTGATAGTTAGTTAGTAGACTTAAGGTTCTCACTAGATTTTAATCAATATCTTGTTTTAGAACTTGTTATAAGGAAAGTATCTACTCTTTTTCTGTGAGAAAAACTTCACCTATTTCACGTTCAAGAGCATTATTTGCTCTTTTTACGCTTCTAGTATTCGTGATCCTGGCTGTACCAATTTTTGTTTATGCTCAGTCAAATAGTACAAATACTACCAATTCCTCGCAGAGAATTGGTGTAAAGATAACCTCTCCAAAAGCTAATCAGACAGTCCCAATTGGCGAACTTACCGTCAATGGAACATCTTCAGATTCTCCCCAGACTAATTGTCAGGTATTTGTTGACTTGAACGACACTAAACCAATGCAAAATGTGACCGGAGTTGGAGTGGGAGGGCCAAAGGACTACTCTAACTGGACTTTTACGTACACTCAAAACTATCATGTGATAGATAAAGGAATGAATGAATTAACCTCAAAAATCTCGTGTTATGATAATTCGGGCGCTGGCAATTCGACAACGAAGTATTACAGCATTAATATTACGGGGACAGACAATCCTACCAGCTTTATTCCCACTACAGGAAATTTCAGTATTGATAACTCCACTACAGGATTCCACACCGTAGCGTACTCTAATGTGTTGCCTCAGTATTCTACTATCGATACCAACAATTCGAAGTCGCTTGATGAGAATGTTGTCAATAACTCTGAATCTTTGGTTTATGAACCTACCGGTAATATTTATTCTGGTAACAATGATAATGGTAACGATAATAATGACGGGAACGCTCATAGGTCATCGTCAAACCCAGGCGATTCTAAGCATAACCATGATTCTAATTCAAATAATAATAATGATAACGGTGACGACAAGAACAAGGACAATGAGAAAACTAAATCCCATTCTGCAGAGCATTCAAAATCATTGAAAGTCGAAAAAATTAAGCACACACCCAACAATTTGAAACATGAAGAACACCTTAAAAATCTGAGTAAATACATCCATAATGTGGTAAAGGAAAGATTGCATCGCATGACAGAAAGACTATCTGACTAATCAGCTATTCGATTGTGAGCACATGAGAAACTTACCAAATTTCAAGCTCAAATAGAGTTTAGGAGTTTCGACTCAACCGGTCTGATGTATAAGATCTGGACCTGATCCTACTTGCCCATACTCACAATTATCACCAGTAATTTCTACTATCACTTCATTATAAAAAAATTAAACCAATGATTATCAAAAGGTTTTATATATAGAAAGGAGGAATCGAGTATTCCTCATTGGAGATACGATACTTAGGGTATTAGAATCAGCTTTGATTGGCCGTTAATTCAGTGATTCGACAATTGGGAGGAGTTAACATCTAGTTAGGCTATATAAAAACACACTTAGGACATACTTCTATTGTTATATGTTCAAGGCTGTGTACTTTTTTTTATTATACATTCTGTAGTCAGCTGGTATAACCTCTGTGCTTACCTTTACCCTTACCCTTACATTCGCCTTCAGCTTTGCCTTTGGATTTGCCTTTTCCTTTACCTTCACGTTTTTTAGAAAAGTTGATGATGCAATTTTCGCTCATTATAAACTTGACACAATCAGACATTGATAAATTTTTATTTCCTTCTTCAAATCTGGTAGGTGGGAATTGATAGTACTTAACGAATTCATTTGGAACGATTAATCTAATTTGATAGAGTTGACAATTGTCAATTATGAAGTCATTCTTTGTTTATTCATTTGAGCTTTGTTTTTGGCAATTATAACACTACATAGAATGATGAAAACTATCTGAAATAGTTCTATTGCTATATCTAATTCACTTACTGGATGCCCACTTCCTGGTACTGCAATTATATACATAATAATTAAGACAACGGTCCCACCTATTCCAACATAATACCATGGTTTACTCCATCTCTTGATGACTGGTATAACCCAGAATAGTTGAGCTAGACCTGATACTATAAAGAATATCGTAAGGTCTACGGGCATTAGCGTAAAATACATGGGAACTATTGCGAGATGTAGTACACCAGCTATAAACGTAGATGCAGCAGCTGCATAAAATAATGCTTTATTAGTCAATGATCATAACCTCTACTCCATGAAAATTCATGCATTTATTGTCACACTGCAAATCAACAGTCATTTTTTACTTTTCCTTTCATCGTTTCGAGCAAGTTAAAGAAAACAAAAAACATTTAATCTTTTACTCTCGTTACATGTCTAGGTATTTAAATGATGCACAAACTTATATGAGAGCAAGGGAATAATTTAGCTGCATATCTTTACGTCAAAGTTAGGTCATGAAATAATATGAGTTCAAACAACAATAAACAATTCGCCTTCAATCAGCTGATCTGGATTGTAATTTCAATAGGGATAAGTCTTGCAATCTCCAGGTTATTACCATTTCCGATATCGATAGTAGCTATAGTGGGCGTATTCATAGCGCTAGGTTACTATATGAGAAAGAGAACGACGGGAAAAATGGGATTGAGAGGTGGACTAACAGGAATGTCTGGTTCAACATCTCAAGCGCCTGGTAACAATTCATTGAAATATTATTGCATGATTTGCGGCACGGAACATAAACAAATCGAATGTCCAAAATGTGGTTCGAAGCTGAAAAGGGTGGGATCATGATCAAAATCCTTGGATCCTCAAGACAATAAGGAAAAATGTACTGGACCTTAGACCTCCGAAAATCCGAATACGATGCTTAAGGTATAGTCTAAATCTTAGTATTGTTTTTCCACTTTCTTAACTATGAATCTTAAAACAATAACGATCCCAAGTACGCGTCAACCTTTAAGAAATGATATGGATCGAAAGAGAATTATTGAAGATAATATCTTCGGCGTAGTGATCATGTCAAGATAAACAATACCTTATTAGAAAACATTGTAAAATTGTCGATCAATCCCAATTACAGTACTCAATATTTTATCGTCAACGAGGAAATATTATTAGCGTCCATCACCACGGTCAAGCCCTACACAATTTGAAGATTGCTTGAGGCTGGAGGCTGTGGAACTACGGGGGTATTGTTTCTGCCATTGTCATTAAGACTTAGCCCGAAGCACTTTTCTACGCCATCTTGAAATGCGTTTAAGTCAAGATTTCCTGATTGAAGATTATTTAGAAGGCTTTCCATACAAGCATTGGAATTGTTTAGATCAAGTGACTGAGTTGGATAGATGTGAACTGCGTGTCCTGGTTTCATTACAATAACAGTTACCCGATGATTAAACGAATTTGAATTATCGCCATGGAATAAAAATATAGTAACAGGTATTGGAATAGAGAAGAATAGAAGAACATAGAAGATATACCATGCTTTATCATTCATATAAATTCAAAGCGATTTTTCTAAATTTATAGGTTTGTATTGCATGTTTGCATTTGATTATAATAATTCAAGAACTTTCATAATAGAATTGGGATGACACTTGTTCTATTTAGTCCCTTAATTAGTTAATTACTATCCGACTTTAATTGTCTGGAGAGCATTTTAAAATGTTCAATTCTTTATTGAAATTGAAATTATTGTTCATCAAATTTTCTGCATATACGCCTTCATTTTTTCTCTCATCTCTGGCATCATTGCGTCTTCTACATTTAGTTCATGAATTTTTACTACATGACCTACTACCTGCATCATCAACTCTTCCTGAGTATCGGCCCGTCCAACAAATTCACAGTCTATATCAACATCTTTACAGGATACGGTTCACATAATCAAGTCATACAAAACTTGATTATTTAAGTCAAGATTAACAAAGTTTAGCTACAAAGAGGTCAATCTCAATTGTGGAGCTTCCTTCAATCAAGATCAAATAACGCTTTAGACTTGGATCAAAAGTGTTTAAAGTACACCAAAAAGACAAAACAGATGCAGTAAAAGAGCCTTGTACCCTAGTAGCAAACAGAGAAATGATATCTCGCAAGAATGGAAGTACTAGGACTGGATCTTTTCTCATGACTAGTTCAAGACTACCCGTAATAACATGTGAGTCAATTAGTTATGGAATATGATTCTAAAAGGTTTTGATATATGATCATCGTAGTGAAAAAGATTTAAGGATTTTTTAATAACTGCTAAAAATCGTAACTAAATCTCTTAATGTTCCATTGCATTATTAAAAATATTCTAACACTAAATTTTGCAAATTCATGTGTAAAACATTTGACACTGTACAATCTTTCATCAAAGCATTTGAATATCTCGATTTTTTTGGTAAATAAGATAGTTCAATTTGTGAGGCCTCAAAAAAAGTCCATAGCATGATCCTAGCTTTACTCTTATCTTAGGAGTAGGTGTATACCAATTTCAATGACAACTAACCAATGCCACTACGGGGATCACGTAAATGCACATCTGGGCCCTGAGTAGTTATTTGCAGAATCTAAAAAAGAGATCGATAGCAAATAGATTCGTTTTCTAAAAATGGAAAACAATCCCCATAAGCAGTTGGCTTAATTCGTTGCAGAGTAACAAACATTTTGATATTGCCATAATTTATGGTATACTGCGTCTAATTGTACCGTCTATTGTGGGGAGGGGGACCATCTTACAGTATGAAGAGTCGTAAAGCCAAAATTTGTGACTATGAGACTTGAGTTCCAAAAATCTTTATCTCTGAGATACTTACCCAACCACTTTCAGTGGATCCAGTAACTGTGATCCGCACGTACCTTGAAACTATATCAGGCAGGTTATACCCTTCGAAATCTGGAGTACTTCCAGCGCTTGTGTGAGTCAGAACATCAGTGAATGAGTTACTGTCGTTAGAGCCCGAAATAGTAAAATCAGTTGTGCGCTCATTTCCTTTATACCAAGAAACATTGATGCTACACAATTCAGCTTCCTTACCCAAATCCAGAGTAATAGAGGATTTGGCATCATGATTTGCCCATCTTGTTGTGATGTTATTATCAATGACTTTCTGTGGGGGGAAATCAGCTTGGTTCCCAGAAGCTTTGACGGTAGTTATCACTAACGGGGTGCATCAAAGAGTTTTGATTGGTGATGAAGGTCCAGATTTAGATACAAAAGCCGATGAGTTAGGAACAAGACTGCCAAAAACTTTAGCTTCCGAGATACTCACCCAATCACCTAGAGAAGAACCAGTCACTGTTATCTGCAGATATCTAGCGGCTATGTCTGGAAGATCATAACTTTCAGATTCTGAAGAGGTTCCGCTGCTTGAATTCATAACTAGTGGCTTCCATGATTCACTATCATTTGAAGCCGATATCGTAAAATTAATGATACGTTCATTTCCTCTATACCAGGCAATATCAATATTACACAGGAATCTTTCCGCACCAAAATCGAAGGTTATGAGTGAACCCAGGCCTAGATTTGACCATCTAGTATTGAAATTATTGTCAATCGCGTTCCTTGCCGGTGAACTAGATTGACTCCCACTCGCCATGATGTTAGATACCGCCAACTGATTGCACGAGCTAAAGTTAGCAGAATAGTCTCTCAAGAAATTTGAGAGATCAAGCTTGTTGTTAGTTAAAGTAGTAGAATTAAGAGGAGGCTGAACTTGTGGAAATTGATCTTGATCTGGAGATGGAACTTGAGGTTGGGTTATTTGAGACGAAGGCAATTGAGGTGGAGACAGAGGGGCTCGCGAAGTATTACTACTAAGGGAAGGTAAAGGTAAAGGCATTTCCATCTGACCCCAGGCGATCGAAAATGTATGAAAACTCATGCTCAATGAGGCTGCGGAGATCATGGACAAAGTGAGGTAAAAACATCCAATGAAAGTTGTAAGTGCCATTTGTTTTCTTATTCCGGCATGGCTTTATCAGACGAATTGTGCAATCATCTAGTCAATTTAGTTAGTGATAGTTTGCAGTAGAACCAGTTCGTCCAAGGTAAGTTCTAGATCTATCGTAGCAGAATCTTCACCTCCATAATCTTGTAAACCAGCTACGGCAGTCATTCGTGGTTACTACTTAAATTATTTTCAAACCCAAGTTGTTTATTCCTTACTCTAAAGTAAAAAGACCACCGTATACCGGGCTAATCATGAGTGGCTGCAAGTTAGCCGACAGCCAAGTTTTAACAAGTTTCTTTATTTTATTTTCTTGATTGGTATTGTTGTTTCGTGTACAGCGGGGTGTCCGTCGGCGCGTTGGACTCCGAAAAATATCATCACGCTATGCTCCAAATATCCTGAGAAACACTTCCCTGACCTACACTTAAGTAGGTTACAAAATTTGGAGTATTGAATATAGGTAGAAATAATGTTGTATTCCAATTTATTGATGGTATTGACATTAGCATTAACAATAACATCTGCAGCTACATTGTTCTTGATTTGGGACATATCTTCATTAATGGGTTAATATTCCGATAAAATGCAGGATGGACTTCAGAATTTTGATGTTCTCAACTCTCATTTCCTTGTTTTCGTTATGCGCAATTTTTTTCATGCCAGATTACCCAAACACAGTTCCTGTATATCTGCCCGTATTTGCCCAAGACAATGACGCATATTTTCCTGATTACTTGTTAACCAATAATTCAGAAACAACCAATAATGATTCAATTCAGTCCTCAGAATCTGAAGGTCCTTTACCCCAAGATTCTTCTACTTCAGAAGGAAGTGGTTGCGTACCTTCCACTCTGCAAAATAGCAATGAATGTTTTGCAACATATAAGAATTCTACATACGGAATTAAAATTAACTATCCAAGTACGTGGAATAAAGTTACTCCGTATTCTGATGAAAAGTATACAACTGTATTTGTACAAGAATTCGACAAACCAGCCTCCAGCGCTTACGTTATAGTGGGCGTAGATTATTTCAATTTCGAAACCACCCCTTCAACCTACCTAGCTCGACTAATTCAAAACTACAGAACACAGCTCAAGGATTTCACACTAATCTCTTCAGATTTGAATTCTGTTCAACTGGCAGGTATTCCAGGTTATGAAATTCTCTATACATTCAGCGGTGATAATGACGAAGTAATATTAACAAGGCAACTAGGTGCAGTGATTCCAGGAACTTCCACGGCATATCAAATTAGTTACTCAGCTGAAGTAACAGAGTATCCTGGATCTGAAGATAACTTGAATACAATGATTGATTCTATAGAGTTGAACCTGAAAGGTGCAAATGTAACTGCTCCTTCTAACTTGCAAGATCTGGACTACTTTATTCACGTCTATGATGGAGGGGTGATTTAAGAATCAATGTTTTGCAATAGCCTCATTACTGCGAATAAAATAAAGACTTTTGTTCTGTTATTTGCCTTTGCTAAAGAGGTTGTAGATCGTAAAGAATATTCGTCGCATGTGTTAAAACAAAACCAGAAAAGGGATTTCTTGCTTTCCATTTCAATGCTTGCGGTAACCGTCTCTGTTGCAATGAAGTATTCGCTACTCCTATTCAAAATTTAGGACCGAATGCTACAACAACTAATACCTCAAATTCAGAAAGGTCCCAGGAATTATTTGATAAGGTCAAGAATTCTGTAGTAAGAATAGACACACTTGTTCAGTATGTTAATCCTCGTATTACCGTGAATGATGAACCATTCCTTCAAGAACCATCCGGTTCAATTGGATCAGGATTCGTATATGACGAGAGTGGAAAGATCGTTACTAATTATCATGTAGTACAGGGTGCCCAAGCCATATTGGTAAAATTTCTGAATGGTAACGGTTATAAAGGCACTATTGTTGGTGTAGAACCTCTAATAGACCTGGCCGTTATTCAACTGGATCCATCTGCCTTATACAACGAAAAGATTGTTCCCTTGCCTCTAGCTAATCCTTCGGAAATTAGAATTGGAACTACGGTCGTGGCTATAGGGAACCCCATTGGTCTGACAGGATCAATGACGGAGGGCATAATTAGTCAGGTCGGAAGGATTCAAAAAGGGTTATTTTTTCCTGATTCCTGGGTTGGAGACTTGATTCAGACTGATGCTCCAATTACCCATGGGAATTCTGGTGGTCCTCTGTTAAATTTTGATGGAGAGGTTGTTGGTGTAAACGATAGAGGGGTTATCGCTGACATCAGCTCTCAGTCAACAGAACCCAATATTGGACTAGCAATATCATCAGGAACAGTAAAAAGGGTAGTAGACTTCATAATTGCAAATGGTAGTTATGATGCCCCGTACCTGGGAATACTTGTCTCAGATATTCCTGCGTTTTTCCCTGAAAAAGTTGGTTTAAGTGAGGCTAAGGGTGCCTATGTATTGTCGGTCTTGCCTGATAGCCCATCCTCCAGAGCGAAAATCGAATCCGATAATGTTATAATAAAAGCTGATGATATGTTAATAAAAGACAAAGCTGATCTGATAAATTACATACAAACTAAGTCTCCTGGGGATAATCTTGCGTTAACAATAATTGATAACAGTGGAGTGACCAAGGCATATGATTTGAATTTGGAATCTATGCCTGCAGAATTCGGTGGCTAGTTCCTTGGTGACTAAGACAGAATAGAGGCCAAGATCTCTATCATCTACGACGCTATAATGTAAGTCTTCTGTTATTGGTTACATCTTTTACCATATTACATGCCTAGGTGTTGCCGTCATTTCGTGCAAAAACAATGCGTAAGTGAACCTAACATGAAATCTACGAATATACATTTCATATAATGGAATTGTATGGGACTGCGTCTTGCAAACATATGATATGGGATTTCAAACTGATGCGTGATCCCTTAGTCAGTAACTATACTACCACGTTCAATTGTCATCCACGATAACTATGAAGAACAGTTCTGCAATTGACGTTTCAATTAACATAAATTTGATGGATGACAGCGCTGTATGCATTTGGTTTTGATCCAAAGGTCCGAGAAGCATTATGAAAACAGTTTGGTATTCTGCATCTGATTTGTTTGGAGAAGTCAGAATGTTGTAAGTAACGCGTAACGTAATGCATTGCCCCTAGATCACTGGGGCAAGTACGCCTTGCTTGCAGCATCGTAGTATTTCTGGGCTTCTTCTGGATTATCCAACTCTTCTAAGGCGAACCCCTTATTCATCAATATTTGGACATTACCAGGATCAATTTTTAGTGCTAAATCAAAGAATGATATTGCCTTCAAACAATTCCCCTTTGACACTTGCACACAACCCTTCCCATTAATTGCATCAGCGTTATTCGGATCAATTTTTAAGATCTCATCATAACAGCCATCAGCTTGGTCATACTCTTGCAGATTCATGTAGGCAAAAGCTTTGTCGCACCACGCTCCAATGTTGCCAGACGAAAGCCTCAGACATTCGTCATAGCATGAAATTGCATCCTTTAACTTGTTCAACCGCTTGAATACAAGGCCCTTGTTATGCCATAGTAAAGGATTACTAGGATCCAGCTCAGTTGCTTTATCGTAACATCTTTTTGCTTCACTCGTATTGTCAACATTATTGTAAACTGCACCAAGATTAATCCATGCCTCTACCACATCAGGATAAACTTTAGTCGCGTATAGAAGATACTTCAGAGCGTCATCAAAGCTTTCCAATTGACCTAAGACCTTGCCTAAGTTAATAAGCGCCTCCAGGTTTTCTGGATCGACTTCCAAGGTTTTTTCGTAATACCTTTTGGCCTTATCATATTTCCCTTGCCTGTCTAATGAATAGGCCATATTAATCCAATAATTAGGATCTTTTTTCTCTCGTTTGCTCATTATTTTGGCCTGGAATAAGTATGTTTCACATTACAATTATAGTTGATTTTAAAGGGTGTTGGAACAGGCATTGTGTATTTAAACATCGATTTGGCAGAGTATTATATTTTCCTGGCCATGCAATGGAACTTGAAGAGATTAAAATATGCGACGGCAAAAGTTCTGAAAAACTTTTAAGGTTCGAATGGTTGTCTTTGCACATGGGACGCACATTTGAGGAATGGTGGAGTACTGCTCCACTTGAACTAAAGCAAAAAGCTCGCAAAGGGGACGAAGGGAATAAGCCACTGCTGAATCAGATTAACTATGTCTTACTTCACCTTCATTTGTCAGGGAAACACGACTTAAAACCTACACATGAAGAGCTGAAAGACTGGCTTCACAGCGGCCAAGTTGACGTTATGCGAATGGAAAAGAAGAAGTAAAATTACTGATTCCAATCTCCTTTTTCTTTTTTTTTGACAATATCAGCAATGATAATTTGTGATCAAACCAGTATCTCAATTGTGTAGAGAAATCAGAATATTGTAAGTGACCTTAGCAACAGGTATTTTAGAAGATCTCGATCTCAACCTTTGCTTTCTTGATTGCTTCTACGTCACCAGTAAGTTCACAAGCTAAAGTAAGATCACGAGACAATAGCATAACGATAGATCTATTATATTTAGTAAATCAATGTAGTAATGACCTAATTTGGATAAATTTTATAGAAATATATTATGATATTTTAGTTTATTTGTGTAATTATATAAGATTTTTCCGAATAGCGTAAATATCAGTCTAATTCTTATAGTGACTAGAATGTAAGAATGTTATATAATAATACTAAATTCATATTTTTGGTTATCACACTACTTATATTCACTATTACCTTCGTTTCGAATATGGAACTTAAAACAGCTAATGGTCAGAAAAGTGCTACTAAAAATGAGGATGCACAGTTTACTAACACATTGACTAATTATCCATCTCCGCATCCAGATCGAAATGTTAAGACAGCTTTTTCAGATGGAACTTGCACAGATAACAACTACTTGCGCTACACGAGCTACAGTTAACTTGACTTACTCTTGTAACAACTTTTTAGTATCGTATCAATCAGTTCTCGATAAGTTCTTTCGTACTAATACACCATTGGTAACACTAACAACATTAACGCTAACTGAACTCAAAATAAAGGTTGATGTTATGTTGGCAAATTGTAATACGATTGAGTGCTGGAACAAGGTCGGATTATTTAATACTCAAATTAACCAATTATTTATTGATAACGCTGAAGACTTGCTCATAATCACTGGACAACAGATATTATTGGATAAGTTTGCTGCAGTCTGATTATCGATTAAATCGTTGGTAATGAGATATTAATCGACTGTCAAATAGTGCATGGCTACTTCAGCTTTGCGAGGTATGACTTCGTCTAGCTCCGATATTAATTGATAAAGTTCTAAATATTCCAGTCCTCTAGCAGTAATAGAGTATAATTTCGTTTCATCATCCAATTTCAAAAGCTGGTATTCGTCTAACAATGGAGCGTATTCTCTCAGTTTCATGTATGAAACGTCAGCAATTTCGACAATGTGTGATTTGGACGCACCAACATCTCCATTTGATTTGATGGAATTCAGGACATTAGCGATTATATCCATCCGATTGCGAAGTTTCAAATCATCTAGTATATGGATCAATAATTTATAAGACAAGAGTGTATAAAGTATTGATTAATAACTTTACAAGTACATCATATTTCAAATAGAACACGGTACATATTCCAATCTCATGTATTACGCGAAACCAAAATAAACCCAATATCTTATCTGGGTTTAGTTATATGTTATAGACATCTTCTTTGTAATTTGGGAATCCTTATGGTTTTTCCAACTGTGATATAGATTCCTGAAATATGCTGTAGGTTGCGCTCCCACTATCCCCAAAGGTTCTTTCTCCTCCCTGACAAGAATGAAAGTGGGTGCTTACTTTAGACCTATTGCTTGTACAAGTTGATCATTCTCCATCACAGTGGTTGTGTTATAGAATTTATTACGTGAAAATTGGAATTGATACACCATACCATACGGCAATTAAAAACCAAAACTAGTCAGTGGAATCGTGAGAGTTTGTAAATTCAAATGATTTATGGGGCTAGAAGATTTTACAAATGGCGAAATAAACTAAAACATAAAAAAATTACGTTGAACTTTAATGAGAAGACTATAGTGCTCTTTACTTTTCTGATCTCTTTCTCTCTCATGACTTTGGAATTATATGTCAATAAACCAGCTATTGCCCAACAGTTCTTGCCCTTACTTCCGGTAGTAGCCGACCCTACGTTTGCTGCCGCCGCCACTTCCTGTAATATTCTGGCAATCTCTGGCGTCACCGCAAGTGGAAGTCAGACTGGTAATCCTGCAACTAATGCAATTGATGTGAACCTCAGTACTCGTTGGTCGAATTTTGGTATTGGCTCGTCAATTACTGTGGATTTCAGTAAAGAAAGATCCATTTGTGGCGTTGATATTTCGTGGTACAATGGGAATCAGAGGATCAGTAATTTTGTAATCTCCGTTTCAATAGACGGCAAATCATTTACCACTGTTTTTTCAGGCAAGAGCAGCGGTACAACTACTGGCTTTGAGAGCTATGATTTTCCAGACACAACTGGACGATATGTGAATATTAAAGTAAATGGAAATTCTATTAACGATTGGGCAAGCATTTCCGAGATAAAAGTACTCGGCAATTTAATTACGCAACCACCAAACTCAGATACTACTCCGCCATCCGTCATAAATACCAGTCCGGATAGTGGAGCTACAGGTGTGGCAGTTACTTCTTCAATTACAACTACGTTTAGCGAGCCTGTACAGAGCTGGTCTAGCCCCACAATATTTACCGTGAAAAGTGGTGTTGGTACCAGTATCGCCGGAACATTAGCATGGAGTACTGATGCAAAGACTGTTACCTTTAAGCCCTCTTCGTCACTGGGATTTTCTACTTCGTATACAGTTAACATAACGACGGGAGTAAAGGACAAAGCAGGTAATGCTATGACTGCAGGCAAGACATGGTCATTTGTCACCTCTGTAGGTAACACACCACCGTCACCATCACCACCGTCCAATCCTTGCAATAAACTGTCCGTTTCAAAGATTACCGAGGCTGGGGGCACGCCTAGTTTAGGACCAAAGTATGCGATAGATGTCGACCTCGCTACGCGATGGTCAGAACAGGGTCTTGGATCATCTCTTACGTTTGATATTGGGAAAAAGAAGACAGTATGTAATCTAGAGGTTTCATGGTACAGAGGGACAGAGAGAATTAGTAAATTCGTAATAGGTGTTTCAAACGATGGCAAGTCATTTACCGATGTTTTTTCAGGGACGAGCAGCGGTACTACTAACGGGTTTGAAAGGTACGAATTTCCAGACATAACTGCACGGTATGTAAAGATTACGGTAAATGGGAACACTATTAACGACTGGGCCAGTATTTTGGAAATAAGCGTATTTGGAGATCCGAATAATACACCTACACCCTCTCCTACTCCACCTCCAACGCCACCGCCTTCTGATAGTACGCTCAATATCGCCGCTGCGGGTGACTGGAGCTGCTCCTCTCAAGCCCAAAGCACTTTGGATAATATCGTGCAAAAAGCACCAGAAGTTGTTCTAGCATTAGGTGATCTGAGTTACAAAGATACCCCAGACTGTTGGTTGAAGCTGATAAGCCCGATAAAATCGATAACCAAATTCAGCATGGGAAATCATGAGGAGGACGAAGGCAGTCCTTCATCCCTGCCTTCATCTTATCTTGAAAAATTCGGACTTGGCACAAGTTATTACTCTTTTAATTGCCGTAACATTCACTTCCTCATGTTGAATTCAGAAATTGCGTTCAACTCTAACTCTCCTCAATATTCCTTCGCCAAGAATGATTTAGCGATTGCATCAGCTGATGCAGCTATAAAATGGATCATTGTGGGATTCCATACTCCAGTGTACACTTCACCAACCAAACATCCACCAAATGTACCTTTCAGAGATACTTATCATCCTCTATTCGACAAATATGACGTCGATCTGGTACTTCAGGCACACAATCACAATTATCAGCGCTCCTATCCAATGACTTTCAATAATGCCAAGTCATCGGAGCCTCAGATAAGTTCCTCACAGAAGAACGATTACAAAGATCCGGCAGGTGAAATATATATCGTTGTTGGAACTGCAGGTAGATTATTGTACTCCCTAAACGGCAAGGCATCATTTAACGTTGATCAATTTGAAGAATACGGCTTTCTTAACCTAGAAATATCAAACGATGGAAAAATATTGAAGGGTAAATTTTACTCTGACCAGGGTGGATCGATAAAGGATCAATTTACTATGACAAAGTAGGCTTTAAGAAGCCGAAAGTAATGCCAGTTTGAAAGGCAACCACTTCAATGTTCACATCGTTATTACACCATGTTACCTAGTCCTGAAGTCATAGGTACTTTTTCTCTTTTTTTAGCAACAACTGAGCTTGATGATAGTAACCACTATCAGGTTATTTTTGCAGGGGTGGCTGGCTTGACATCAAACAGACCCATCCATCCTAAGTCCGTAAATTCTGTCTGATGCGCGTGAAACATGTACTTTCCGGGATAATCGTATTTGAACTCGATTACTCCTCTGTCACCTTGCGCCAACGTTACCAAGTCGGTTATAAAGTTGGGTGTTTCCTCTGTGCCAGCTATTGTATAATTATACATATTGCCATGCATATGAAATGAATTTACCAGATCAAATTCTAACATGTTTACCAGGTATATTCTGTAAGGATTGCCTGCTTGAATTGAAATAGGATGAATCATATAATCAAACGCTTTACCATTCACAGTATATATTTCGTTATCTCTTTGTACATCAGCTTCACCTGCCGAAGCACCTTGATTACCGTCTTTCTGAGTTTCCCCTCCTTTCTTCAATTCATTACCATTGGAAGTACTGGACTTAACCTGCACATCAACAGTTTTTTGATCACCTTTCGCTGCACCAGAGGATTTGGTTTCCTTATTTACGGAAGTATCTTTGCTATCTGATTTTATTTGAACTGCTTGTTCTATTTTTTTGTCTTTCCCTGCATCAGCATTACCTTGCAAATGATCGTGACTAACCTTTAGTACTGGCAATTTAGAAACTTGATCGGCGTTAGATTCGTCAACAGTAGGAATAGTTACAGGTCCTTCTTGGTCGAAATTCAAATCATAACCGTTCATTAGCATAGCGAATTCAGCCATTTGTGGTCTAGGAGTTATGGGATCTATTATGAACATCCCGTATAGTCCTCTATTGATATGGTCTGCGATTGGTTCTACATGACAATGGTATGGGAATACGCCATATGGTTGGGCAACAAATTCGTAAACGAAGCTACCTCCTGGAGGTATCGCACCGCCCTGATAACCGCCCATTGAGACACCATCCATTACAGCTGGGTGGATAGAGTGTAGGTGCAATGAATGAGCATGCTGATTTTCTGGGCTATTTATTACCTTGATTCGGACGTGATCTCCTTGAGTAACCCTCATTGTGGGACCTGGTATAGTCCCATTGAAAGTCCATCCATCAAATATATGCCCTTCATTAGAAATAGGTATTTTCTGGTTTTCTTTAACGACTAAAGTAAAATCTCTATTAGTTTGACCATTGGACTCTTTTGAAACATGCCCGCAGTTAAAGTACGTCAGGTATTCGATGGATGTCGGATGTTTACTAAGATCGCTTGTACAATGTTTAGCTTTATCATATGCTTCGACTGAAATGACTGATGCCGATGTGACTGACAAAGCTGCGGCTTCCGCGCCTGTCAAGACCAAAGATATCGTTGCAGAAATAAGAAACATATAATTAATAGTACGTTTGTTTAGCACAAGTTGTTCAATATTTAATTTATATAAATATGTTTAGAAATGTTACCTTGCCAGATATCGAAACTGCATCGAAATGTTACATTGTATCGAATGATAACTTAGATATTCGAAATTTTCTTGAACAGAGTATACGAACTTCTTAATAGCCATAATATGCTAACGTCATTCGAATTACCCCTATTTGGACAAGCTAATAAAAGTAATAACATATGCAAATTGTTATTTCTTTGTTCAGATCGTTGAAATCTTTTCGCTATGAAACTCTCAAAGGACAGCTGCAGACGTTAAAAGTAGTTACAAATGTCAGGACAGCAAGTTAGCACTATGATTCATAAGTTGGCTCTAGCTTATATATTTGATTCCAGTTCTTGATGGTATGGAACTGCATAATACACCAAAAATGTTGATAGTCTACTGCACGCTTGCGGGAATGATATCTGCATGGGCAATATCGGGCCTGCTAGTAATGGTGGACTGTGTATCGGGAACATCACCGGGCACTTTTTTTGCTACAATAGGATTATCATTAGGATTTAACGATCCAATATCCGCTCAGTACATTGGTTTTGGTCTACACATATTGACGGGTACTGTCGCAGGTAACATATTCGGACAGTTGGCATTATTCTGGCGAAAACTCATTCCATACGACATCAAAAGGGGAGTATCTCTCGGCGTGACGGTGGGAGTGACTTTATGGGCAGTATTGTTCTTACCGCTTGGTGCGTTTGGAATACGGCCTAGATTAGATGAATACTTGACTTCTGCGCCTAATGCTTATGTGAACAATATAACGAGTCATTTCGCTGGATTCTATCCTTTGATAGTTGGGGGTTCGTTACTATTTCACCTTGTATATGGAGCTATCTTGGGCTTGATGGCAGGAAGAATGGCAGAGCTTAAACTCTTGTCTCGAAATGCCGTTGATACCAGAATCGTTAGATGAATTAGCAATAGCGAATATCTAACAGAATTGGAAGGTGGCGTAAGACCACAAAGACCTTGAATACATTGAAATGCTCTTTAACTATGCAGAGAAAAATAGGTCAAGAAATTAGATGGACAAAACAAATGGTTTCGATACTGAAGAAAATCCAATGACCACCATTTTGAGTAACGGGGGCCAGTGGTTTTATTGGAAGTCGTGTGGTAAAAAAATTGCTCGCTGACACCATTGCTACCAAAAGCAAGATAAGATGCATGACAAGGAACACGGATTTACTTTCAAGTTATTTGCAAGAAGGCAATGGGCGTTTGGAAATTGTTTATGGTGATGTTCAAAACTATTCAGACTTAATAAGAGTCATTCAGTAGAAATTGCATTCTATCTCATACATTCAATGGAAGGTTCTTCAAAGGAATGGAAAAAATTTGCAGAGCGTGACAGAGATGCCGCGGAGAAGTTTAGCCGTGCAGTTACCACATCTAGAGTACGGAGAGTTATTTATCTTGGTGGCTTGACTGG
Source organism: Nitrososphaera sp. (assembly GCA_038201105.1). Lineage (GTDB taxonomy): Archaea > Thermoproteota > Nitrososphaeria > Nitrososphaerales > Nitrososphaeraceae > TA-21. The sequence continues at coordinate 38,950 of JBBRRH010000002.1, forward strand.
AGGTAAGGAAGAAGAACTATCCGAACATATGCGAAGTAGGAGAGAAGTAGGAGAAATACTAAAGAAATCAAGCGCTGACGTAACAATATTTAGGGCAGCTATTATTCTGGGGCAAGGCGGCGGATCGTTTCAAATGTTACAATATCTTGTAGAAAGGTTGCCTTTGATGATATGTCCGAAATGGGTATTGACCAAGTCTCAGCCGATTGCAGTAGATGATGTAGTAGAGTATCTGGTTAGATCAATTGATTCGATTGAAACTAGGCCAAGACCTTCGATATTGGAGGGCCCGAGATTCTAACCTATGTGGATATGATCAACCGGTATTCTGCAATATTGAAAAAATCAATCCGAATCATTATCATTCCGTTTCTAACCCCAAGACTTTCATCGTACTGGGTTGACCTCATAACACCTGTGAAGGCCCTAAAGGACATTTATACTCTTATCTTGTAAGGAACAGATGGGATAAACAAAACAACAAGGTAAAACAAGAGATCGTCAAATATCTTGGTAATTCTTCCAAATTAATGCTTCAAGATATTCCTAGAGAATATCAAAATGACCCCAACATAGTCACATTCATCTCCACCCATACTTTAGATATCGGAATAATAGATGGAATGGAATCTTCGTTAAGGGACGAATTATTTAAGGACCTTATGAATCACGATATCGATAGGCTCATTGTAATATGTGAAAAATATTCACGTATTTTTGGACTTGCCAAATTCTATGAGAGAGTGCTTACTCCTGTAATGTATAAAGTGGGAGATATGTGGGCACAAGGAATTATTGATGTTGCCATGGAGCATGTTTGTAGTAACGCGGCACATAGTCTTGTAACAATCACTAATGAGCAATTTTCACGGAATTCAAAGGAGAACGCTAATACAAAAAAGAAGATCTTATTATGTACGCCTGAAGGTGAATTGCACAGTTTGGGTTGCATGGTAATTGAATCAGTTCTAATAAACAAAGGATATTCTGTCATTAACATTGCACCTTCTGTCCCCTCGATCTCAGTCATCTCTTTTGTAAATAAACTAGAACCTGACTTGATAATAGTTTCGATAACCTTAGTTGAGAACCTCCGTCCTGCAAAAAGACTAATCCATGATATTCTTGAATCAAAGGGAGCACATTTTCCAATCTTAGTAGGTGGTAATGGTACTATCTCTGTGAAAAAAAAGCAAGATAACAAACTAGCAAGAGTGAAATATCTGAAGAACATTCCGTTGTCTGGTATTCTTCTTAATATCAAGGAGTCCCTGAAAGACAACTCCAATTTATAGCCAAAAATTGAGGCTGCAGTTCTCAATTAAAACGGGAGGAAACGCCATTCTGGCAAGCTAGCATGACTTTAATAAGAAGTACAGTCGACTGGTTTACGTCACTAACAGGTATATTAATTTCTTAGACGATATTCAAGACAGTTACGTCCTTTGGATAAGTGAAATTCTACATAATTTTACTAATCAACTGCCTATTGCAAGACGCAATTCTCGTCACGGCTTTCTAAATCTGGAGGTAACAAATCATGGATTTAATATGGAAGGGACTATGAAAACAATGGATATCGACACCATTAATACCGACCGGCGATGGAAGCATGCACCTGCTGTGTGATGCAGTTAGAGCCTTACCATATACGAATACACCGGTGTGATGGAACCGGCTAATTCCGTTGACTTCTTCAGGGCGGGCTAATTTAGAGTGACAATTATTATATGACCGAAGGTGAAATGTTCGATTGTGGATTTATTACCACAAAAGCGCGAGCAACTTAAAGAGATTATCAAGGGTGAAGGTATAATTTTTCGGGATGTTACACTGTCGAGTGGGTTAAAGAGCCATTTTTATTATGACATAAAAAAAATTGTCAACTCCGAAGGTGTTGTTTTGATAGGTGAACTCATGCTAGCGAAGATTAGGGAATTGTTCGGAAGCGGAGTCAAATCTGTAGGAGGATTGGAGTCAGGTGCTCTTCCTATAACTACCGCGATTGTTTTGGTTAGCAACCAACTCCGTGAGGGAGAAGGCAAATTGACTGGTTTTTTTGTTAGAAAGGAGACAAAAAAACATGGATTGCAGAAGAAAATAGAAGGTCTCCCTAAGAAACCATTGATTGTCGTAGACGACGTTGTAACTACGGGTCAAAGTGTCATAGATGCGGTAAACGCTTTGATTGAAGACGATATTCCACCTATAGGCATAATTAGCGTGATAGATCGTCAAGATAAAAGGAATATGCTAACCAACGGAAGGCTAAAATTTGATTCACTATTCAAGCACTCGGAATTTGAAGATTTCATAAAGATGAAAGAAGAGGAACAGAAAAATAGATAATTTTTTTATTGGCCTTTTTTTCGTGGCAATACTGCATGTCAATGATCGGCTGAGACTGCTTTACCTTGGATATAACTTTTACCACATTCGAAATTAACGAAGTAATTACAGTAAAGTTTTCCACAGAGGATGGGGGATCGAATGATCTTGACTTCATTTAGTTTCAAGAGGTCCTCGATAACTTGTTTTGATTTATTGACAGGAAATCACGTCATGATACTGATTTTGGTAAAGCAGTGCAGGGAATTTCCTATAATGATAAATCTTACCGCAATACATTAAAAGAAAGAAGATGGGCTAAGGTCCACTCCAATCGAAGGGAATATGCTTGCTTGAATTACCCTTCCTCTCCCATTTGTAACCCATTGCATCGACAATATCTGTCACAGCGCTTCCCCACGTTGCGACTCCACCCGGCCCAACTTCACTTCCAGGCGGGTTAGAGGTTTGAACCCGTTTACCTGGAGGAGTCATAGGACCGGTCAGTGCTTCGGCCTTTGCAGTTACCTTCCCTGGTATCTCCACACTCCAATAACCAAGATCGTCTGCCAGCTCGAATTTGATAGGAACATATTCAACTCCATGAACATGTCCTATTAACTTTGCAAATTCGGCCATGAAACCGCCGGCCTTGCCCGTAAAGATCATATTTAGAGCGTCTCGTTGCTCATCATTGGCTCTCTCATCAAAAAAGATTGCAATATTTGCTTTCGTATTACCTGCCCAAATGTTACCTTTAAAGTCAGCTAACGCTAGTGCGTTCAATCCGTCAAGTGATATTTTACCGTAAACCCCATTCTTGATATGATAGGCTAGAACCCCATCACAGTCACCGTAAGTAGGAGTCTGTGCAAACTCACACGGACATGGGATACTGCACTTGCAGACATCAAACCAATCTCCAGTAACCTTCCATTTCGGAATATTAGAATCCTCAATCATGATATACAATCTGGGCAGTTCTATTTTAGTCAAAGGTACTTGGTTTGACTTGCCACTAAGGTACTTGGTTTGCCATCGATATCAATCAGACGAGTGCCTCTAGGTGAGTGCATTACTTTAGATGTCGGTGGACATAAAAATGGAAAAGGCTTTGTTGGAATTATAATTCCCAAATCTGAGATTAATCTATTTTCACGGTCCTCGTTCTATTTTTCTGCCCGTTCCAAGTTTGTATATGCATCTAATTATATGTCCAGCTGGGATCGATTTTGGCATTTTAGATTCAAGGAGTAGCAATCCGTTTTATCGTCCTTTCACGGTATTTTCTTTCTTCCATCTCAATTCTCACTCGATCTTGAACCCTTGGATATTATCGATTATTTTTTAGTATACTAAATCGGTCCGACAATTTTCCAGATCCATCTTCAATAAATGCAGCATCTAGCATAGAACCATTGTCAGTTATATTTACATTAAGAAATCCATGACGTAGAAATTGTGTTATGATATATGGTGCTTTTCCTGTAAAATTGTACAAATTCTGACCTGCGGTCCCGACAGTAATGAAAATTGGTCCTTTTGGATCATGATTATATTGTCGTGTACTCGTGGAAGTAACAATAGGACTAGAATCATTTATTGTGTTGTATATTAATGGATAAGTACGCTGATAGTTGTGATTGTGTCCCTGAATTACCAGATCTACGCCATATTTATCCAAAAGTGGATGGTAAATTCGATGGACCTTGGTTTCGCCAGGATGCTTTGTTGGTGAAGAGTAGAATGGCATATATCCATAAACAATTATCCATCCGATAGTTTTGTTGTTATGCGCATTTGCAAGGTCCTGTATAACAAACCTGTATTGGGCAGAATTGCCACCGTATGGAATTATCCCGTCTCTTCCCGTCGCCATTGCAAGAAAATGAACATTACCATAATTGAATGAGTAATACGGTTTATTCAATTTGAAGTGATTTGTATACTGGTAGTACTTTGTCAAATTGTTGTCTAGGTCATGATCGCCAAATGCAATTCTTATCTTCCCATTTTTCTCCAGGGGAGAAATAGCGTCAAACCAACAATTCGCAGTTTTTGCGTAAGAAAGATCTCCAGTAGATATGACGAGTTGCGGTTCTTTTTCTACGATTCCATCCACAGTATCAATCGCATTCAGCCCGCATCCCCAATCTCCCGTAACACTAAAACTGAAGTTTAAGTGAGGTCCTTTTTGTTGCAATGCATAAATGTTGCCATTATTATTCACCCCAACTAAGAAACTTGAAACAAGAACAAGAAATGATAGTCTAAATATAATCGAATAACGGACATAACTTTGCATTTTTGATAATCTCGATAAATTGTTGATATCTACTTAAACTATATATTGATTTTCAGATCTTAGAAAGGCCTATTTTATTTGAATAAGTAAATTGTCATATTGTGTATAGCCAATTGGTGACTAATTTCCTACAAATGGAATAGCATTCATCTGTCAGATAATCAAAAAAGAAGTCAAATGGACATAATGGCATCGAAACACCTCCTTATCCGGCGAACAGAGACAATGTCGGATAGGGAAACCTGATTTCCCGTGCATTTTATGATGGAGGAGAGAGATTAAGAATTCGAATCTCTTTCGCTTCTCACTTCGCGTTACTCGATCTGCTTGTTTGTTTGTATGGGAAAGTGAAGTGTTGAGGCTTTACGATAGGTATAATAGACCTTTAGCGTCATTCGAAAAAAAAAAGATTTCTTCATTTATTTGATTGTAAATCAAAATCATTCGCAATCCTTTTTGGGTTGTTCTACTACTCCGTATTAATACCGTATCTGAACTTTTCTAACAACATGCAAAGATACTCTCGCAATCGAACAAATGACAATAAGCCTTCATATACATGAGATGAGTTTTGGTGATTCCGTCTTTCGCAACATCTGGGAGCACGGGAATAATACCTGCTTTACTTCATTGCTTCATTTGAATCATCGTGCTCCTATCTATTTCCTATTAACGGGTGACCCTCATATCTTCTTAAATCCTAAAAATTATTATCTAGATGTACTGAGATTGTTCATAATCTACGTTAATAGCCCAATAACTGGTTTTCTCTCGATTCCAAGGTTATAAGGTTTTTAATCTTTAGTCTAACATAGGTCACCTCCGGGCATAAATCTCAATAGCCAACGAGAAATAGGATTGCTATGAAATACCATATTAGTAGCCAACCATTTCAATGCTCGTTTTTTCTAGTTGCCGCTCTGATTTCTGCAGGAATCACCGGCAGCGGGCTAGTTCTATCAACTGTCGCCACAATCGCGTATGGCGTCTCCTCATCGTCTGGCCAAGACTCTGGGTCATTAGCCAGTGTACAAAATGTATCTATAATCGGTATAAAGAAATACAAATCATTTGATCCGAATCCCATTGAGATCAATGCAGGCGATTCAATTACCTGGACCAATGATGACAATGAAATTCATACCGTTACATCCGGCAGTGATGAAGGACCGAGTATAGGCACGGAATTTGATTCAGGTACTCTGGCTTCCGGACAATCCTTCACCCATCAGTTTGATAAACCTGGAACCTACGAATACTTTTGCTCTTTTCACGATTCGATGACTGGAAAAGTGATCGTAGGATAAGCCATGATAAATCGTAGGCGAGAAAAAATGGATTTTGATAGAAATAACAGAATTAATCTATCTATCATAATTAGTTTCATCTTTGTTATCGTTGGACTACAAGGATCTGTAACAGGCTACACGAGAGGGGAAATTGTTATAATGTTAAGCAGTGCACATTTTGCTCCACTTGCTGGAACTGATAATTATCAAGTCAAAGTAGTTGTTAACTACTCTGTGTCCGACCCTATACTCGTTGGACAGAAGATTAACGCTATTATGAAGATCCATTCCTCAAATGGGTCGTTATTGAAAACCACATCTTTTCCCGCTGGATTTACTGCGAATAAAACTGGCATGACACAACTCTTGACAAACATTCCCATGTCCACCTCACACAACATTACTACGGAAACCGTCTTCACGGATCTCAACAAAACAAGCCTAGTATCAAATCCTGTGAAAACATTACCTCTGATTTCCAACCCTATTAATTCCTCTGAACTTACACCAGCTGTGACCAGTAACAAAACTAATTCTTAAATTTGAGAACGGACATAGAAGAGATTATATCGCCTAATTAAGCTAAGAATATTTTAGTCATTTGCATATTACTGCTGCAAAGTATCATGATTATTAATGAACTTGGTTTAAAATCACTCCATACAGCTAAAAAATTGGACGTATTTTCTTCATGAGGGCTAATAATGTTAACGGGAAGGCTTGTGCAAATACCTCGATTATCTCGGCTAACTTTCCACGACAATATCCCTAGGAATTTATGGTCGGTTTTTTACCCTAAGGGGTGACAAGAATAGCTATTCGTAATTCAAAAGACAGATCATATGTTGATGATGATGTCTATTGCCTAGTAGATAGTCACACGTAAGTCACCCACCACCTTCCTGGCATGCCTTTCTTTCTTCAGGTAAGTGAAGCTTGTCAACGTAATTCGAACGACTCAAATCTAATAGTCTTTCAACCAAATCTTCTTATAAGTTGGGAACTAATATTCTTGTATGAGATTACGTGACAGAGAGGAGATTAATGCTTCTATACTTACCACTGCTGGGTCCGGCTATGGAGCGAAATTGACAAAGTTAATGTTCAGTTCATATCTTATCCATTCTCAGGTACTTGAATATTCGAAAACTCTGATCGAGCGTGGGTTCTTAGAGTACGATAAAATCGATAAAGTGTATAAGACGACACCATATGGCTTTAGATTCCTGGAATTGCATACCGAAATGAGTCAAATCCTGAATGTTCAACAAGAACTTGAACTTTCTAGAAGATAGAAGATTGTAAAAAGAAGAATTACGATCGTTGATTGATCACAAATGTGATTTCATTGTTATCGCTTTAATACAAGAGGATCTCTACTGTTCTAAGAACATTTTTTCCGGAATTTAGTATCACTGGATATTTGGCATGAAATTGATTTTCAAAGTCATGAATGCTTTTATAGCTACGCTGAACAAAAGGTCTTTATGAGATTCATAGTTCGCGCCAAAATTCCTACTGAAGCAGGCAACAAGATGGTAAAAAATCCAAAGTTCATCCAAGACCTTGAAGAATATATCAACAAGGTCAAATCTGAAGCAAGTTACTTTTTTGAAGCAGATGGAAACAGAGTTCTTGTTTTCGTTGTCAATATGGATAGTGTTGACATGATCCCTAGTATTGCTGAACCTCTCTTTCAAGAAATGGGTGCTAACGTCGAATTCCACCCTGTAATGTCACTTGATGATTTGAAGAAAGCAATTCAGCGTATGAACAGTCAATAATCACGTACAAATCTTTATCTTTTGATCATTGACAGATAATGGATATTTTTTCTGCAGGTCTAGTTGCCTACATTGGGTCTTTAGGAACTATTCTAAATATCGTTCCTTGCGAACTGTCAAATGTAAGGACATACAAATAACCATCATCGGGGCCTACCTTAATATCGGTTATCCCGCCAAACCCTCTTCCAAATATTATTCCATCAAGTGTATCGGAACTGTTTACGACTCTATCTTCTAGTGGACCTGTAGGAAGTAGCAATTCAGTTCTATTTGGAGCTAATCTAAAGTGGTAAATATTTCCATTGATGATATCCCCAACGAATATGCCGTTTTCATACTGGAAGCCCATCTTATTGGAATTAAAAGGTGATTCCGGTAGGACCTACACTTCTAAACCAAGTGAACTGGGGTATATGGTATGCTCCCTTTCCACTAAAATCGACAAGATCATGTGGATGACGAGGTGCAATATGTTTTTCAGTTTGATCTATTGGATATCCTCGAAGGCATATCCCATCAATCTTAGTATAGCCACTGTTGAATCCTGGTTCAACCAAATTGATTTCATCACCAAATATTAAGCCATTTTCAGTGTCCCACAGATTTCCTGTAAAAGGATCAAAATCAATACCAAAACTATTCCAGATTCCATACGAGTAATACAAATTCAAAGGAAATTTGTTTCCCAGAACTCCTGGGAGTATTGCCCTACCATCCTTACTAATTCTAAGTATGCCGCTCGTTCCATCTGCATCCAGACCATTTTGAACATTTTGCGCCTTAGTTTCGTGTCCATCGATGCCATAAGTAGGCACATTAACATCGAGCAAAGGTTATTGTAACATGGCTGCATTCACGATTCTTCTTAACTTACCACTATCCTTCTCCGCAACCAAGATGTCATTGGGCCCCAAAAAGACCATGCTGGTAGAATACCTTAGTCCCTTGAAAACTATCTCTGCCTTGAAATGAGGATCATTCATGATTGGTCCTTTAGGTGAAGAGAGAGCGAGTTCTGGATATTTTGAGTCAATAGCTATTGCAGCATGATTGAGAGTACCTTGAACGAAGTATTCAGATATAATCGCCCAGGATATAACCACTGAACCTAAAATTCCGAAGAAAACTAGCCACACTGTCAACTCTTCCTCGTCCTAATTAAATTAGTTAGCGCTAATTTGCAATCTTCCTATCAGATTTCTTCTGAAAACTGTAAATCTTGTTTCAGTTCACAATATGCTATTCTTTATAATGCGGAAATAAATAAAAAGAAACGTGTGTATAACCGCTAGGTGGACAATCTAAATGAACTTGAGTTTGATGAAATATGCACTGATAAAGCATCTATCGATAAGAATAGTATGTCAAAATACGTTCGTAAGAAAAATAAATTCGTTACACTAAAAATATTATAATATGTGTTATCGCAGGAAGAGTAAATCTAAACATGGCGCCCTTTCGCTCAACAGTATTCTCTGCCATTATTTCTCCATGTGCTTCTATGATATAGCGAATGATGTGTTAGCTCTTAACGATCGTACTGATACTGAAGAACTATAATTACCCGAATTTACTTGTTTATCGTCACGATCGTGTTGATTCCATTCAAACTCTATGGAAGATCCTGGTGGTAATATTTTTGATTTTGATAATGTAGACGGTGAATATTTTTCTCCGAATTGCAAATTCTTTATAACTACTGCTTTGGGGTTGTCAATTCTGAAGGGCTCAGTACTATTATTTTGGACTGTGATTTTTACTATCTGTCCCTTCTCGTAAGTCTGTTTATCCGTAAAAATGAAAACGGAATTACTTTCGTTGGTGGTAGCTGTAATTGACTCACTTTCTTGTTGTGCTTTGTTAGCTTCAGATCCCTCTTTTCGACTACATTGGACCACAGAACCTAGTCCAGACGGTGGTGGTGGACACTGATCGGAAGAAGGACATTTTGAGGGAGAACTTACCAAATTCCCACCCGTACAACGTACCTGTCCTTGGGCAACTGCATATCTTATAACAGGATCAAAACCTTGGAATGTGATTACTGATGATGTAATGAGCACTAGCAATGACGAAAGTAGAAGGCAACGAATTCCGTTCATGTCATCATCATTATTCGGACATGTCGATATTAAAGTTAGCTTAGATTGAGCCTAAATTTTTCCTTTTTGAAGCAATAGGATAATCAGAGGCCGTCAAGAGTGAAATATTCAAAAGAATCCAATCACTTAAGTAACTGCTAACCATAGTTGGTGCTAAAAAATCGGAGTTTTCCTTCGAAGTGTCATTTAGTACTCCTTTTATCTATTATCGTCACCGGGGTAGTTATTATTGCTCGCCTTATGTTATAATTCCCAGACCAAGTTCGGACAAAAGTTCCATTTATCCGATTTGGACCATTAATGTAACTGTAATAACCACACCTAGTTTGTCTAGCCTTGTGTGTAGCATATTTTAGAACAATAAAGGTCCTATCAGAAGGTAACAGTAGAACTCACTCAAGAGGACGTAGATATCAGTCAACAAAATATCGTAATAACCATGTGTTCTTAATTAATGGCTAGAGAAGCCACAACCAGCAACATTTTGGTCACAAGTTCTTTATACTTCATTGACCCATCTACGTGAGTGTTGATCTACTCCAGCAGAAGGCTTCTTTGAAGACTAAACACCACCTTTCAACGATAGACAGGATGATACTGAAAGAAATTCTCTCATCCAATGAAAAAAGAACTTCCACGTTTCTATCTAAAAAATTAAAGGTGCCCACGGCAACTATTCAGAGGAGGCGCAAGCGATTAGAGAAAGAATTTTTGGAGAAGGAATATACCTTATGTCTTGAAAAAACGGCGTGTAGACTTCTTTATTTCAACTATTAGCGGGAAAACCGATAGCGTAGCAAGGGAGCTTTTGGCTTTAAGGGAGGTAATGTTTGTAGGAAAGAGTATAGGGGAGCATACGATTGATTTGAGGGTAGAAGCCATAGTCAAGGACAATAGTCAAATTCTTGATCTTATGAATAGGATGAAGGCAATTGACGGAGTTAAACAAGTTGTATGGAGCGAAATTGTAATGGGAGTAGGGAATAAAATATCTGTTCCTAGTTTCGTTATAGATCGTATCTAATCTTCAATCCGGATAATAATTAATAGTCCATGTTAGAAGAATGAACGTCGCGAGAAAATCGTCTTTGAATTAGGTGGTCGAAAACATCTCCTCATCAAACACAAGCAAAAGAGCTTAACTGTCATAACATGCAAGTAACATCAGAATATATCTCAAGTGTCGAAGTCAACAAATCTGAAAATTCGTTCGACTGAGCGTTCATAAATTCATTGATCGACCTTAGGTCATTCTGAACGAAGAGAATCTCTGAGAATTCCGAATCCTGAGTTTTCGATCTTATCGTTACTACCTCGTCTGAGCTGATATTCAAAGTCCCACAAAAGGGAATATTCATCTGGTTTTGTTTCCTGTTCGCTATAATACCTAGACAGACCAACTCCACGACATCATATGCCGCTATTCCTGTCTCTTCATAAATTTCTCTTTCGATCCCATGGAAGATATCTACAATATCAACATTATCGGAACCATCTTTTTTATGTATGCGTAAAATGTCCTTTTGCGGATCCAAATATCCTGCAATAACAGAGAGTGCATACTTGCTGCCATCTATGGACGAACTCCTTCTTCCAAGAATTAACTTATTGTCTTCCGTTATCAAGACTACACCCGCTGATAACGGATTGGAAATTTTCTCTTTCCCGAAAGTAGCTATAAATTCAGGATTCCGCGTACCAACAAACTCCTTGTAATTAGTATCTGTGAGATGCAGTTCAATCTTTTGTAAACCATCTCTGGAATTGAAATCAATCCACTTATTTACCCTGAATAATGGTCCGTTGTAGCTCTTTGGGTTAAGTGCTAAAAATTCATTCCATTTCAATTCTATTAATTCATTAGCTTTATGCCCGTACGATTGTCTTCCAGGCTTATATCTGACTATTAGACAATCTCTTCCAAATTTTCCTTTAATAATAATTTCATTCATAAGCCTAGGCATGAAACCACAAATGTCAAAATAAGCACATTTCAAATATATTGTTTCCCTTTCCGCGGAACACCGTACATTAAATGCGAGTTTGGTCATTGGTATCTTCTTTCATGGATTTGTGTAATAGACAAAGTGGAACGAGTTTCTACCTATTCTAAGGTAATTATAGCCAGAATAATCCAATCAGTACTTTTTATACGAGTTGGCGACAAAAAACCAATGGCCGATGAATTACAATTGTGTCCTACTTGTCAAAGGGATTTTCTCCGACCGACAGGGAAAGTCCACAGAATGGACAAGGATACCCCCAAATCGGACACACATTTTGTATGCAATTAATGACACAGATATTTATCAGCAACATAAAGTAAGAATATTATGATACTGTCTAATAACGATGATAATAATATTCACCGCTTTGAATTAGATCGAGTCGCATTTTATGGTAGGACCATGTCCGAATATCTGATGATGTTTGGACTTGATGACGTTACTTCAATAAAAAACTATAACGCCATATTAGATTGTCCTTCAGGTGCTTCGTCTTTCGTAGCGGAAGCTGCCAAGTATGGTATTAATGTAGTTGGCTGTGATCCCTTATTTGATAAGGATCTCCGAATTTTGCATGAACAAGGAGATAAAGATATTGAGTATATACTACAAAGAGTATCAGAAAAGCCAACCTTTATAATTGGGAGTTTTATTCCTCGATCGATAACTTAAAGGAATTAAGAAAATTAGCATTACAGCACTTTATATCAGACTATGCTGATGGCGTTAGGGAAAAACGCTACATCAAGGGAATGTTGCCAAGACTGCCTTTTGGCGATAAGACTTTTGATTTGGTGTTAAGTGGGCACTTTATTTTCACATATAGCTACAGATTTGATTTCTCATTTATTTTGTCCTCACTGGTAGAGTTAGTCAGGGTAAGCTGTAGGGTGGTTAGAATCTATCCTATACAGAAGTCAAGTTTGCAAGCCTATGAGCATATGACAAAATTACTTGATATATTGAAAAGAAAACACAGAATAGATTACAAAACTGTAACTGTTTCATTTAAATTTCAGAAAGGGAGCAATAAGATGCTTCGCCTAAGCCACAAACAATAACTTTAAGAAATAAATCTTTGTTGAATAGACGCATCTGTTGACAAAAAAATAATCGTATCTGATCTGTTACCATCTATATTTCAAAAAGGAAGAATTTATGACTTCGGTTTTAAGCATTCATATCCAAAATCCTGTAGATCATATCCGGATCCCTTCAAAGTTTCCATTACGAAATGTCTAAATTCGTCATCTGGATTCCAGGCACATTCATGACCAAACAACACTATGGTCCCAAACCTTCCAGTTGATGGGTGTTCTAAATTCTTTCGTCCACATTTGTTGCATATATTCTCGAAATCTTCTTCTCGCTGCGCGGACTTTATCAACATTATCACTTATAATTATGCCGTTCCGCTGCGTTAAGTATAATTTTGGCTACGTATTCTTCGATTCCGAGCATAGCTGCTAAATCATTTGGCTTTGTTTGAAGTATTCGGCGTATTGTGAAACCTTGATTAATTAAAACGTCCTTAAGTCCGTCTGCAATGGGCAGAGCTTGTATATCGGACAGATGACGTCCATATTGCAGATCCATGGATTTTAATGGACTAGGTGTTTTATAAAGTACATCTTTCTGATTCAACTATCCTAAGGAGTGCCTATTGACACAGTAATGACTTTGTAAAAAATAGAAAATGGAATGCTATTTAGTAAAAAAATTAACATCTTTCAAATACCCCTTTCGTTTCAGGGTTTTGCTTATGCCCATTCTGTATGAGGATTCCATGATGAGTAACGAAGGCACAAAGCCTGCCATCAACCATCCAACCATTTCTACCAATTCCATGGGTTAAAGAACAGAAAAATGGAATATTAAATCATCTAAACAACATTTATGAGAAATAATATCCAAGATCGATTACTTTAGCTGATTTTACTATTAATTAACGCACAACAATTCGTCTAGACTCAATTCTATATAGTCTATAGATCAAACAGATGTAGATTAAATAGATGGTCCTTTTCAGATCAGTTATTTGATTATACTGTCGAAGCTATAAATTTGAGTGTTTCAAGAATTTATGCCATTTGAAATATAGGTTATATTACCATATAATTTTTCTTGCTAGCTTTGATTTCAATCACAAAACCTGTTTTTATTTTGGCTAACAGTAACGCATCAAATATTGATTCAATCTAATCTTAACTTGGGTCGGGTATATTTGAAAATGTCGTTGGTACACTTGATTCAGAATTAGTAAAGATTATCATGATCGGATCCCAATAGATGGCAAGGCATTAGAGATGTTTACTAGACACTAGTTCCAGGAATGTGGAGTGTAGTTTGGTATTAAATGATTATCTGATCTCAGGGACAGGTATACTTGCTATTTTTTTTATATTGAGCGCTATACCTCAAATTCAGTAAGTAATATTATTTGACAAATATTCCAGTCAAAACAAATAACCTCCTATTCTCTTTGCAATTTTTATATGATATGTTGATCTTAAAAGGCTGATGAAACAAAACAAAATACATGCGGCAATCAGCATATTTGCTAAACTAGTCATAACAGGCACATTCGTTGTAGCTAGCTTGGCAGTTGGAAGTGCATTTGCACAGACCTACCAACCAGGGCAGAGTGATTCAATGGGAACAAATACACAGGCAGACAATATGAGTGGTGGTGCTTCTAATCAGAGTTCGATGGCAGGTAATATGACATCTGGTAATATGACATCTGGTAATATGACCGCTGGAAATGATACCGCTCCACACGCAGCGAATATGACTGCAGAAAAGACATTAGCTTCGAATGGTACTGTTCCAAGTTAAACAACTGAAGAATATCCGTTGAAGTGGGATCTTCTTTATTTTTTTATTACATGTAATGTATGTGAATATCAATAGAGCGGTAATCAATTTCAATTCTGTTCATCAAAAATCTATTGCCCTTTTTGTATACTTGTGTGAACGTTCTTGTATTTTCTAAATAAAGGTCAATACTCGTGTACAAGTGTTGGTATATTTGAGACAGATAAGTTACGCGAATTGATTTTTTTGGGCTTTTATGATCTTACTATTACCGATGTGGCTAGCTTGCACATCATTTTTTAAAACCTAGCGCCTATTTTTCCAAGTTTCCGTATGTCCTTCCTCGCAGGAATTTAGACCCCTTTGTCTCCATTTATTACGGCATCCAAAAATCAGAATTTCTTGAATATTATTAATTAAGATAATATTCTGTTTCTCTGTTAACGTATTGTCTTTTTCGAGACGTTTAACAGTGCCATCATAGTCATCCTTGCAAGTCCGGGTATCAAAACCTTCCTTGCTTGCATATCTCTGCTCACATCTGAAAAATACAATAAAGCATCGACTGCATGGAAACAGGCGAGGATCTAGAGATCAGAGTCTCAGGGTATCTAATGTAGGTAATACTATTATTGATATTAAATGGAAAACATAAAGTAGTAACGATAAGCTTTTGATTAATCGATAGACTTCAATTTTTGTCCAGGCATTTGTTAGAAAAACAACAATTTATCCATATCAAACAGTAGGGCACAAATCTCAATACTGATTTTACTTACTAGCCTATAGAATGATCCCATATTATTTTTTATCTGTCGCTCGCAACAATACTGTATGGAAATGAAATTATCGCTATAAATTTAAAAGCACCAATATCCAAACCTGGTTTTTATGCATAGATCCACATAAAGAATAATGCAAGTAAATCTTTTAACGCAGCTCAAAACATGCATCGTCTCTGCCATCTTGAGGAAATCAACCATCTCCTGCTGACTCATCCGAGTCATGAATCAGCAATAGGTAATAATACTTCGAAGCAATGAATACTACCCATGTATAAGCCACAGTCAGTGTTTGTCCTTTGCGATAAATGTCATTGGTGTGTAACGTGGCTTGATAAGACCAAGATGTCTGCATATGATAAATGTCCTCAATGTACTAGTTCGGAAATGTTATCTAGTTTTCCCATCTTGCCAGATGAATCATTTACATTTGATTATAGTAAGAAAAAAGGTGTAGAATTAGATTTTAAACGAAGAAAAAAATAAGGAACACAATTGACCCATCAGTAGTTCAACTCTGTTATAAGTTTCTAACTTGAAAAAAGCCTTATAGAAAGCGATAGCATCAATTTAGAGGTCGGAAGAGTTAATTGATCTAGAATATGGCTTTTGTTATTATCAGTACAAGTGCGGCCACAGCAGCACTCGCAGGTATAGTAATAATCCATGCATATACAATTCTTTTACCTATCCCCCACCTGACAGCAGATAGTCTTTTTGTAGCACCAACGCCCATTATAGCTCCAGCAATCGCATGAGTAGTACTAACCGGAATGCCGAGCCAGGCCATAGATGTGAGTATGACACCCCCTCCAGTTTCCGCGCAAAAGCCTTGGAATGGCCGTAGACTTGTTAACTTAAAGGCCATTGTCTTGACTATTCTCCAACCACCGAAGAATGTGCCAAGCGCTATCGCCACAGCCGCAGCTAATATGACTTCTACAGGAACTACGAAAGACTGAGAATCAAGGAATCCCCCTGCAATCAACAGGGCAGTGATGACTCCCATTGTCTTTTGACCGTCGTTTGCACCATGAGTAAGGGAGAAAAAGATTGAAGAACAAATTTGAAGACGGCCAAAAAGCTTGTTGACATGCGAAGATGCCTGGTTTCTGAAAAAGTACATTACCAGTAATGCAATTCCAAATGCACATGAGAATCCCAAAGCAGGTGACACAACTAAAAAAGTGAGAGTCTTCTCAATCCCTGGGCCGACTAAGGCTGAAGTGCCTCCTGCTACTAAGCCAGATCCTATTAGTCCTCCAATCAATGCATGACTACTGGACGATGGAAGACCAAAATACCAAGTTACCAGATCCCATATTATAGCCCCAATTAATCCTGCAAATATTACATCTACCGTAGAAAATGAGGGCTGTATTATTCCTTTTCCGACAGTCGCTGCTACGGCCGTACCGAAAATAAAAGGTCCAGCAAAATTGGCAATGGCTGCGATACCCACTGCATACAGAGGCCTAAGTACTCTGGTCCCAACAACGGTAGCGATGGAGTTTGCTGAATCATGAAAACCGTTAACAAAATCAAAAAAGAGCGCTGCTGATATGGCCACCGCGATTTCAATGTTCTGCAATTTGAAACCTCAACGATATTTTAATGCAATATCTTCAATAACATCGGCAACATCTCTTGTCCTATCTAGTGCACCCTCTAGCGTTTCATAAACTTCCTTGCATTTTATAATTTCTACAGCATCTTGTGTCTCAAATAGTTCAGCAATTGCGATGCGATAGACTTTATCTCCCTCGTGTTCACAGCTGCTAATCCCTTTACAATAATCTAGCAAATTCTGATGCTTTACCTTACGCAATTCAGTAACGGCTTTGTAGATTTGCTGAGAAGCAGTCAATAGTAAATTAGCAAGCTCCTGCATGTAACGAGAGGGTTCCTGGATCTTGAAGAGTACGAGTCTATCAGAAGTGCCATACGTTGCGTCAAGCACTTGATCAATGGTACTCGTTAATTCTGAAATGTCTTCTTTATCAAGAGGTGTGATGAATGTTTTATCTATTGTTGTAAACACTTTGTGAGTAAACTGGTCACCTTCATGTTCCAACTCTTTTAGTATAGAATTTTTTTCTTTTAGGGTACTATAGTTGCTGATTGACTCAGCCAAGACCGATGTCGCTTTCACCAGATTGTCAACTTGACCTTCTAGAAGCGCCATAATTTGGTTATCATTTGCACGCACCCAGGATAGCCAGCCGCCTGCCACGGGACATGGTTGTAATTATCATTATAGAAACCTTTCCTAAGATTTTACAAACTTGATACATCTTTCGTCCATCTTTCGAATATTTGAAGAGATGCAGGACTATTCCATCTGTTAATTGCCTCGTGAATCACTAACGGGATGGACGATCATAACCTAACAGCTTA
The DNA here is from genome assembly GCA_038201105.1 of Nitrososphaera sp. Lineage (GTDB taxonomy): Archaea > Thermoproteota > Nitrososphaeria > Nitrososphaerales > Nitrososphaeraceae > TA-21. The sequence continues at coordinate 56,763 of JBBRRH010000002.1, forward strand.
TTGATCACCATTCCTTACTGAGGCCACAGAATATGTTGTTTGTCCTTTTATAATCATGACTCATAACAAATACTAATGAGTGGACAAACAAGCGTATATCTTACTTCAAACGCCCCTCATTACGTAATTCAGAAATTATTTTCATCAACGTATCATAGTCTATATCTACTTCATTTAAGATTCTGGAATAATCTACAATTTTATGCTTCTTAACGTACTTTTCAATCATCTGCCTTTTCTTCTGGTATATTCGATCTTGTTTCATTCAGATTCATGCCATCCTTTTTTTTGAATTGGTACCTGAAATGAAACTGTATTTGTCTTTCAATTTAATTCTTGGTCATAGGAGATAATTCCTTATCAGCAAATTACTGGAAGCCTGGATCAAACCATTTCTCCATTTCTATGTTACTTTCCCATATTTCCCTTATTGTTCCTTGTTCAAAAGAAGGGTTCATCCACCGCAACCAGCTGTCCATTCATTATCGCCAAGTATCTTTCTCTGGCGCATATGAAACACACGCGCAAATGTGAAAAAGGAGAGAGGTGTAATATTCCTATTGGCTTAGGAGCCTGAAACATACGCATATGTTCAATAGGTATGAGTGAGTAAAATCATCTACCTTATAGCATTTACCACATTTCCAAGACACATATTCTAAACATACATTACATAGTGAAGTTACCTTCAAAATGCTTCCACAGCCTCTGCAATATTACTTATTATACAGACTCGAGTTTGGATTCCACAAAATAGTGCTCACTGTGAATTTACAATTACTTATATGGAACTCTCCCATTAACGGAAGACGTCCGGAAAAGGACCAATTAATAGCGAAATAAACCATAGATTCCGATAACAGGCCAGAATAAGTCAATATCACGACTAGATAATTGTCAGTCCTGCTCTACAAGAATTGCAGAAACAGGCTGTCTGATTATGTATCGGACACACTTTGAACTTTAAAACAAAATAAATTTGTACTTGAATCTGTAAATAAGGAGTTATTGGCTAAAGAAATACAAAAAGAAACGTTTACTTTGCAAGCTCCCACCCTGAAGACGAGATGTGCTGTGAAGAAACAAAAATAGGAGGTAAGGACACCCATACGGTGTCATTGTAATTTCAACTTAATCTTCTTTTCTGCATCAGATTTTTTCACTTTATCTAATGAGATGTCTACAAATTCGGGCCTCTTTGCTGGGGAATTACTTCCTTCTTCACAATATTGATGCATCGTATTGGGTGTAATGACACATGATCTGTAAACATCTCCCGTATTTACAGCAACTTTTGGAAATGTCGCAACGAACTCTACGACGTTTTCATTTTGTGTTGAATTAGTGTTGATAGCGATCGGGCTCATCGAATGAAGGTCAAATAATTTTGCTTTAGAATTTTCATTGACAGTAACAAGTGCTAGAATATCTCCTATCTCTTTGTTGGCTCCAAATACTGAGACTACCACCTTAAAAACGTCTTTGCCTATTCCGGTCTCCGCATGTGCATTATTCATAAGATAAGAAACTGGTGCATAGTCGAAAACGGCTAGTAGGGCAGCAAACGCTACGGCTGGGATTACTATTTTGCGATACGCAGCAGACATCGATCTCAACTTAATATGTTCTGACACAAACGAGAATGAGGAAATAGCGATTATCTGGGTTTCGATTGATTTGTTGTATTGAATCTCTAAAGCTCCAGGTACGTATCTAAATTCGAGATAAATATCCAGAAGTAGATAATGTTTGAAAGAAAGGATATATTTAGACTAATTATTCCCACCCTCAAACACTAACGAAAATTAATATGGATTTCTTGGAGACTATTCATTATTGTGATTTCAGCGTCGGACTTCAATTATTGTATTACATTTATTCTAGCTTCTCTTATAGTGGTAACAAATCATGGTGATATCGCTAACGAATGCTATTGTAATTGACCAGAAACATAATAGCAGTCCCGGCTCTAAAATATGAAGTTTTGATCAGCAAACGATGAAGCACTAGCCAGTGTTGAATAACAAAACCGATAAATCAGTCAAATTAATTATGTTAACGCTTTGGAAAGTCATATTCAATAGGCATTTTTAAACTCCTATCTTGGCCAAATTAAGACACTTAGCCCTAAGGTCTCACCCAAACAACTCCTTCATTATACTAGATAAATTTTATAGATGAAATAAATTTTAAAGTGGTCCGAAAAATGAATCACAATTATGATATTAACACACGATTTTAGAACTGGTTTTTGGTAGTCTATATGAGGAAAATTGGTAAGTGTCTTAAATTGGAACAACAATGAGTTCAATCCATTATTTTTAACTGTAGTAATCATTCCTGTTAGGGTGCTCGCCATTAGGAATTTTCCAATTCCTTTTTGAACATTCGTGCTATATCCTGTTTTACCATCTTCAAACTATAAAATTATCTTGTTTTTTGTAGAGCACTTGTAGCCACGTGACGAAACCTTCATTTAATAGATTAGCTCATATTACAATAGTAGTGTCAGAAAATTATTATGAAACTGGTTCGATTGAAGGCTTTTTACACGAACTAGATAAAGAGATAACTAAGGTCGTGATCTCGAAGGAATTCCGAAAGTTCAAGAAACCAACTACAGTCGTAACGGGTCTTGGAGATAGATCAGATATTGCTGCTATTACCCGAGATCTCAAAACAACACTTGGAACTGGAGGCACATCCAAGAAGGGATTAATCATATTGCAGGGTGACCATAGGAATTCAGTCAAAGAGATACTTATTGCTAAAGGAATTAAAGAGGAAGTAATAGAGGTTAGGTAGATCTCGAATGGATAGTTAACGACTTTCTAAGTCCATTAAAAATTTTCATCAAGATACCTTCTCCATTAGAGCTAGACACTTTATCTAATTACCGGCATCTTCCATACCCTCGATTTCAGATATTCATCTACTCGTTTATCGAATCAGAATTCTACTCTGTACATTACTAATTTGGAAGGTAACATTACCTATCTCCGGATTTTGCGGTTTTTCATGTCTGTCTTGATCAGGTAATAAAGGATAGAGTACACCTTTTACGAGTAATTTGAGATATATCTATTAGATTGTCATCACTTGTTGTGTAGTCCTAAGGGTCTTCAAACATGCGTTATTGAAATGACTGCTTCATCATACTAAAAAATTCAGCATCAGACATTTTCTTCTTCTGGTCTACCCACTGTTCAATATCTTTTCCAGCCAAATATCTAAGATTAGGATTCTCACTTTTAACTGCTTGAACTACCACATCTGCTACTAAAGACGGTGGAGAACTATTGCGAATTAATTGCCTAAAGACAGTATCCATTTTTTTCGTCATATTAAAGTAAGGCGATGAAGCATCTTGAGACTTTTTCGCCACTACCATTCCACTGTCAAAGTTAGTCTTAATCACACCAGGTTCTAGAAGTATTACTTTAATTCCAAATTGGTCCAATTCATACGCAATAGACTCGCTAAGACCTTCTAACGCAAATTTGGTACTAACATATGCCGAACCGCTAGGATAACCGAATCTACCGGCACCTGAACTTATATTTACAAGTATTCCAAATTTTTGTTTCCTCATTAAGGGAAGTACAGATTGCATTACTCTAATGACTCCAAAGAAGTTGGTCTCAAATTGACGCCTTATTTCGTCCATCGATAGGTCTTCAAATGCTCCTACCAGCCCATAGCCAGCATTATTAACCAAGACATCTATCCTTCCGGATTCGGATATTATAGTCTGTGTTGCTTTATTAACTGAAGCATCATCTGTTACGTCTAACTGTAGAGTCTTTAATGGAAGCATTTCGTTGTCTCTAATTGATTCAAGATTTGTTGCCTTTTGTAAATTCCTCATAGTTGCGTAAGTAAAAATGCCGCTTCGTGCGAGAGCAATAGAAGTCTCATAACCTATCCCACTTGAGCTTCCAGTTACAACCGCAACCTTCCTGTCATGACTCATGCGATTAATAAGAGAGAATTAATCCTATTTAAAAATCACTGCTATACAGAATTGTATCACCGCTCAGCCTATGCCGTCTCCGTATTCTCTTATCCATAATAAGATTACTAGAATTGAACAAACCTTCAAATACGAATTAATAATCTTTGCAAAGAATATTCTATACTGGAATTGTTGAAATAAATATTGTTTGACAGCTAGTAATCCGGACAGGTATCCTCCATTATAACCCGGTAGCGATTTTCTAGTTTGTCCGCAAAATTATAAACTTGATCTAGTCTGTATTTTTCTTTGGGAAAGTACCATCTTATTGGTATGACATGTCCTCGACCGTTGGCATCATAAAATCTTCCCTTATCTGCTTTAATTCCGGCATTTTCGTCGATACTAATTTCTAATACTGGAAGGCCTCTTTTGGTCTTATCCTCTACTACAAAGTTTTGAGGATCATAGTCATAAATAAAATAAAATCTTCCCCTTTTTAACAGATTTTTCTCTTCAGACATGGCTTTTTTTTATGATCAACTGACAGGAAATTGGCATTTTCAGTTTCGGGTTCCATTCTATATTAACGTTGTCTTCTAGAAGAATTTACGAGGATGAAACCAATCCAATTGTAGGGATAAAATATCACTTGCAAGATCGCGTTTCAACTTCGACAGGAGGAGAAGCTGTGACCTCAATAAATTTTACTGGAAAAAGATCATACGGCGTAAGAAATACAGGAGTGTTTTCATCAGTGGGCATATCATGAAAAAGATACTTTTGATTATCAGACTTGTACGGAGAATTTGTTTCATTCATAATTGCATGTGGGAGCAGAATGCAATTAAATCAACTTCGAACTTGTCTGTTTGTTTTACTGCCTGTTATAACAGTAAATTCAAAGTCATCTTTAGGTCAGCAATGTCCATTTCAATCGTCTTCCTAGCCATCTTTTCTCTTGGATGCTTGCCCAATCACTCTTGTATCGGTCTGCCAAAATGAAGTCTTTTTTTTTAATCAAGACATAGTCTATGATTACAATTAACGACCAACAGTTATCTTTCTTGGTTCAAATTGCCTCCTCAAGTTTTTATTATGATTGGACGGGGTGTTTCCGAACCTAGGATGTTTATTCCACCTTCACTTATTTTTTCATTCGGAATTCCAATGAAAAGCCGGCTTTCAGGGTATGGCTTATCTTGAACTGTTCATTATTCAAAATGGGAATGGATTCCAAACGTGCATTACAAATAGGACATGCCTCGAACATTTTGTTTTTTTCTCCAAAGAAGCACGCACACCAGAAACAACCATTGCACATTAAGAATTCAGTAGCAATTTCTGTCTCATGATTTTCTAGGAACCCGGCCAGTGGTGAGGAAAAGGCTACAATATTAGGTCATCTTCCGGATACAGTTTACACCAATGAATAACATGCACATTAGCTAACGATCGTGGATAAAAGGCTTTGGTATAATTACATACACAACTATGATGTGTATTCGTATACACAATACAGTGCTACAATTGAGATTATCTTCGTGATAATGGGAATGGTCTTGGTCCCAAATGAACACGTCAATAGATTGGAATGAATTGGATGTGGTTCGCTAGGTTTTCGTCATTTTGATCGTACGTTGTCCTTTTTCCGATTGTCCCATCCCATTCATGTGTGCATTTGAGAATGACTGCAATTGTTGAAATCTACTGAATAGTATCGGCTTTTTCATCTCCTAATATGATTTTCGTTAATCGTTATCCCCAAGAGAGAATAATTTTGTCGTTTTGAATTTCAAAAATGGCTAAGACTGCAAAATTACTAATTCGACCGTTCTTCTTTGTAATCTGAAAAATATCTAAAGACCTTCTTTTTGCCTTCATGGACCGTTTCTTCACAAGGTAAAATCTGAATAGTTTATGCGTCCTCCATTAGAGCCTTGATATAGGCAACAAGACCTGAATAATCAATCTTTTCGTTTGCTGTTGTTTGCTCATAATTTGGAGAAAAATAATCCCCTGTCCACTCAGATTTTCCTATACTTCGATACATGCTGTCCATCAAATTAAGATATTCCCCAATATCCAACGAACAGACTAGAGTAATAGACACCTTAAATTTGTTGTTATTCTCGTGAGGAACTTACAAGTCCATCGGATCAAACAATTCAGTAATATTTTTGTTCAAGATTATTGTAGTAAACAATATTGGCATTATTTGCTCTGATGGGCCTGTTGCTCAATCTTACAAGCGTGGCCCACCATTCATCGCAATAATGAGTTCTGTCTCTCTGGCGCTATTATTTGAGACTTTACGATAGCAGCATTAATAACAAATCCTTGTTAATCGTAGATAGGTAACAAAGTTACTTGAGCATTTAAATATGATGTCCATTTCGCGATTCAACAGCTATGAAGAAGGATAGACCATCTGTAGGCGTTAAGACACAGCTTTATATGGTTTATATGATGGGGAGGCCTTAAGTTGTCGTGTTAGAATCATCTATTAAATCGAACAAAGATTATTAAAGTCTTAAGTTATCGAGTAAAATACTTCGGTTTTCGAATCTGTAAACGGGAACAATATGGATTGGTTTTTATAGAGAAAGATCCTAGCTCCCTCAATGACACAAAAAAATACACTGGCTATAATTGCAGTGTTGGCTGCCGTATTATCTGTCAGCACATTCTCTATAGTTCTAAACTCGGCCAAAGTACAAGCACAGGGAAGACAAACCTTTTCTGCATCACTCTCAGGTAAAGACGAAGTACCTCCTACAGAGTCAAATTCTACTGGAACGGCAAAATTCCAAGTAGATGAAAACAGTTCACAGGTATCCTACTGGGTCAACGTTACTGGCATAAAGAAAATTAATCAAGCCCATATACATAACGGAACCGAAGGACAAAACGGTGATATTGTTGTTACTCTTACTAAAAACAAGTCTGCCAAAGGAAATGATAGTCCCCCCAATATAGGATTCCGCGGAAATATAACAAAAGCTGAATTACAAGGTCCACTCAAGGGCAAGGAAATTTCCGACTTGGTAAAGTTAATGAGTGATGGTGGTGCATATGCAAATGTCCATACTGATAAATATCCTAAAGGTGCAATAAGAGGTCAAATAAGCTCTGGTGAAGCGAGTACTGTTGGAATGTCTACAGGAGATAGCACTATGACAAGTGGAAATGCAAGTGCTCCTGTGATGGAACAAAACAGTAATCTTACCCAATCTGGTAACACAACCTCCTGAAAGATAGACTGGATAAATTTTCCTCCACCATTTTTATTTTTATCCATATTTTTCTATGACAATTCTTTATTCATAAAGACGTTAGTTGCGTGCTCTAAATTCTAGATTGTAAAAACCATTCAAATCTAAAGATAGTACATCATTTGCCTTCATTTGACCACCTTGTAGTAATGTTATCTAAAACGTTCTAGGGATGAAATTAGGTTGGCTTCCCATAAATCTGATTTTTAGTTATCACCAGTGTGCTATGTGGAGGCGGTTGACAAAATAATGATGTCGGACCATAAGTCGAGTTAGGATCTGGTTTATTGACTTTTTTATCCGCTATTGTGGTCTTAATGCTTCTATAGGCAAAGTTCGTGAAGCCTTCCAAGCAGGGAATAGACCGGCCACAACAGATAGAGCAACAGAAATTATCCATACCATGGCCATGTCCGAAGCGAGGTAAACTGGAATCAATGGGGGTCCATTACGGGGACCAAGGTTTCCTAGTACATATCCACCCCCAACGCCACCTAGCAATCCCAAAGTAGCACCTATGATCCCTATCAACAGCGCTTCGACTAGAAATAGAAACAAGATATTTTTACTCTCAGTTCCTATCGCTTTAAGAGTACCAATCTCACGAATCCTTTCAATTACAGAGGTATACAATGTTGTAATGATTCCTACAGCTCCTACTATTAAAGAAATTACAGCAATACTCAGGAGAAATGCATTTATTCCACCAGTAAATTCCCTGACAGTCTTCAATAATGCCTCTAAAGTAGTTATTCCTATGTCGTTACCATAAAGAGCTCTTATTTCTTTCTCTACCTGCGGTACAAACTCATTTGATCTAACAACGGTGAAAAGTGTGTCGTATTTATTGGATTTTTGGAGTAATATGTTACCACTATTGAGATTGATGATGATCGCATTGTCAATAGTAGGATTGCCAGTCTGCTTTGTAATGGCTGTGACGACAAAATTCTTGGATTCCTCAGTTTGTTTTCCCGTATCAGGATCAACAAAAGAATATGTTGCCCTTATGGTCTGGCCCAGCGTAATGAATGGGGTGTTTTTTCCTGGTGGAATAGCAACATCGTGTGCTACAATAATCGCCGACGGGTCGTTTGGCCTTATAGTGGAGCCATCCTCATATTCTAATGTGGGTGATATCACCTTTAGTTTATCCGGGTCCACAGAGAATACAGGAATTGTTCTGGTATCTCCCCTTGAATGCAGATCTATTTGGCTCTGGTAAGTCGGTATAACATCGTCAACAAATGGGAGAGATTTTATCCTGTTTATGACAGCAGAATTCAATACTATCTTTGCTGGGGGAGGGGGTGCGGAGCCTGGTCCCCCTCCACTTTGTTGGGATTGTGAGCTAGTAACAAACATAACATTCGGGGCCAGATTGCTAAATTGCTTGTTGAATAAATCTGTGAATCCGGCTCCAAATCCGTTTACAGAATTTAAAAGACTACTTCCTGCCATCACCATCAAAATAGTCAGTATGGATCTTAGCTTTCTACTCATTAGAGCCTCAAACGAGAATTGCAATATCTCAAGAACGTTCATTTTTTTGCAAACTCCTCCTACTTTTGTAGGCTCGATTGATCTTCTTTCTTTTCAGAGGATTCTTTTTTGTCCTCTGCAAAAGAGGGATTCACGTCTAGCGCAAGATCATCGCTTTGTGATTGTTCTAATTGGATTTTGAGTTTACTCCTCCTTCTGCGTCTCAAATATATCATAACACTGATGGCAATGACCGCTATTACTGCTATCACTCCTGGTAAAATGGTTGTTGTATCTTGATCAGATCCAAATAACCCGCCAGAAGAGGTTTCCGTTTGGGCCTTTTGCTGAAAAAGAACAGTTCCATTTACGATAGTAGAATGCTCTATTCGCAGATCGTCTTTATATGTTACCCTAAGCGATACAGGATATGTTCCTGATTCTACTTTGTTTGGCATATTTAATGGAATACTAACTGGGAGAGGTGAATTTTCGTCCAAATCGCCCAAATACTGCGATGGAGGCAAAGAATTGACAAGGTGTTTGGACTGTGACTGGTCATTGATCATCTCAACAGTAGTAAACATTGCCAATGAATTGCCCTCATTCAGCAAGTTAGCAACAAGATTTGGAGTATTCCCTATAGTAGTCACGTTAAAGTCATAGGCCCTAATTTTGAACTGACCTGTCACATAAGCACCAAGATCAAGCGAATCTGTCTTTGTGTCGCCATTGAAAATGTAATTTAATCCCAAATTGAAAAGAATAGGGTTTCCAACTGCACTTTTAGCAGCAAAAACTTTTGTGGTGAATGATTGATCTGCTTGTGCGCGCAAAGAATTTAAAGTCCATTTTGAATTGCCTATTATTTTTACTGAATCTGAAGGTGAGTTCAGGGTAATCACCAGGTTAGAAACTGGGGTGCTTGAATTATTGGATATGACAAAATCTAGATCTTGGATTTGTCCGGCAGTTATGATAACAGCGTTTTGAACACCGTTCTTGTTGACAGTGGCGTTGATATCAGGTCTTTTACTGGGGGAACTTACATCGTCATTTGTACTTAAACTGATAACAGACTCAGGTGGCTTTGGTGCGACAACCAGGCCAATAAGTGAACTCACTCGCTTTGGATTTCCGTACGCATCACCGTAGGATATCTGGAGATTGAGATTCTGTACCTTTCCACCTGCATCGAAGCTCGGATAGATTATAGTATTTATTATCTTCGATGCGTTTGATGCAATGGAACCCACGTCGAAAGTTGTGCTGCCCAAGGTAACAGATGATGTAGGCTGCTCAGAAGATCCTGACAAGGAATTTGATAATGTTGTATTTCCACTACTTATGCCGTTAAGAGAAACTGTTATACTATTTGCACTAGTACTGCCAATGTTCCTGATCGAAATGGGAACCTTGTTTATCGTACCGGGAATTAAAGTTTCTGTGGAGAGAATGCTTGCGTCCAGCGTAACCTTACCTGGTAGGCGGAATTGAACCGGTATAATTGTCTCGATATTTCCTATTTCCAGTATCTTGGAATAAATCAGTTTTAGACTGGTTGAATACTGTCCAATCTTTGCGGTGTCAAGTGTATTAATGTCAAAATATAATGTAAAAACATCGCCAGCCTTAACTATGGATTTGAGGCTTGCTGCGGCAAACTGACTACCTGTAGTATTCGCTCCATTGTTCTGGGTCTGTCCTTCAGCTATGCCTGCTGCCTCAAAGCCATCAGGCAAAATCAAGACTCCTTTTACGCCAGTAATATCCTGCCTGGCTTTATTCACAAGCACTATGGCAAGAGTCGAAGATCCCTCTCCAGGTCCTACTTCCACCTTTGTTTGTCTGGCTCCCGGGATGGAACTTAGATTATCTGTCCAATATGAGTCCTGAAATCCAGGCGAATTATCTGTTTGCGCAAATGCATTAATTATATAACTAGTGTCGTTACCACCCTTAAACAACTGGCCTGCACACAGGAGTAAAATTACTGTGAATCCAAACAACAGAAATAAAGTGTGGCTATTAGTTCTATCGGCCATCTAATTTACAACCTCCTTTTCGATAGTTCCATCCTTTATGAAGATTATTCTATCAGTCTGCTCTGCCAGCTCGGGATTGTGAGTAACCATTACAATTGTCCTTCTATATTTTCTTGAGAGATTCTTGAGCAGATCAAAGACTTCTGCTCCTGTCTTTGTGTCAAGATTTCCGGTTGGTTCGTCTGCAAGTATTAGGGTTGGATTATTCATTAGAGCTCTTGCTATAGCCACCCTTTGTTGCTGTCCACCACTTAGATTCGAAGCTTTTAACTTTGCTTTATCTTTGATTCCTAGCGCTTGCAGCAAGGCAAGCGACTTTCGATTTCGATCGGATCTATTAATCCCTGAAACCATAGCAGGAAGCTCTACATTTTTCTGGACACTCATTCTATGAACTAAATTGTAAGATTGAAATATAAAGCCAATAAGCCTGTTGCGCATGTAAGCAATCTCGTTATCTTTTAATGACGATATATTTACTCCTCCTATTGAGACTGTTCCATTTGTAGGTCTATCTAATGCGCCAATAATATTAAGAAGAGTAGACTTGCCACTTCCTGATGGCCCAACTATTGATACAAATTCTCCCTTCTTTACCACAAAGCTGATGTGTCTTAATGCTATTAGTTTTTCGACCTTTGAAACAAATACCTTTGAAATATTACTTACTTTTAGTGCTATCTGGTTTTTGTTTTGACTCTCATTTTCATTCATGATATTCAACTCGTCATATCCAGCTGACCTGTTTCAGAAGGGAGGACTATGTTGTTAAGTAACTCCTCGCAATTACCGGCGCTATCATCACCTTCGGACACATTGGAATCTATAACTATATCTATACCATCACCACAATCAAAATAGTCTGCGCCAGGTCCTCCCTGAAGAACGTCGTCGCCTTCTCCACCATATAGCTTATCATTTCCGTCGCCTCCAGAAAGCATATCATCGTCAAGGCCACCAGTGAGTATGTCATTTCCAGTCTCACCATAGATCAGATCACTGCCTTGACCACCTTGAATTATATCGTTACCATTTCCTCCGTATAACTTGTCAGGATCCTCATCTCCTTGAATTACGTCGGCGCCCCCCTCGCCTCTAATAGAATCAGAACCTTGAAGGCCTAGGATTAGATCAATGCTCTCAGTCCCGGTAATTAGATCATCTCCCGACGACCCTAGCTTGGTAGAAACCTGACTAGCCCCCGCAGGCAGGTTTGTTGAATTAATGCCAAGATCTTGAGTTTCGTTTGTACGCGAGTTCAGTCTCTGTGCCAAGGCAGTCGAATTAAAAAAATGTGTATTAAATAAGAGGAGAAATGACAAGAATGTTGCAGAACCAACAAGAACGATTCGGCCGTTTATTGACTGGTTGTCGAATGCATGCTCATGCTTCTTATAACTCATATGTTTACCCCTAATATCAAAGAAAATGTCTTATATATAACTCTTCCACTGCAGTTAGGTGCTATAAAGGACATATTTGTTTATATTATGGTATTTGTTTAATACACTCAGTTGCACAAAGGAGTACTAGACCCTCATGATATAAAAATCCTTCAAATTTTGAGTAATGAAGGAAGAAGGTCATACAGAAGTATTGGACTTGAGATTGGTCTTAGTTCAAAAAGCGTCAAAACGAGAATCGACAATATGATTTCCACTGGCGTGATAGAGAAGTTTATCGTAATAATCTCGCCTTCCGTTTTAGGATATAGAAAAGAGTGTTTCATTATCGTAAGGAAGCGTCGGGATAAACAAAACGTCCTTGATAACCTTAGACTACTGGGAGAAGTAATGCTAGAAGTTGAATCTCTAGGTGGCGTGTCGGCATTCAAGTTAATAGTTCAAGAAAACTCGGAGCATAAGATCCAATTCCTCGCTGATGCGCTCAAACCAGCAATAGTGGAGACAATGCTCATCACAAACTCCTACAAGACTGACGCGCGACTATCTGCCACAGACCTGGCTCTAGTCAAGTGCCTCATTTCGAATCCCAGGCTAGAAAGCTCAGAAATCGCCTCAAAGCTTGCGATTTCAACGAAAACAATAACACGAAGACTTCATATAATGCAAAATGATCACACGCTAAAATTCAGTATACTTTTGAATCCTTCATCCCTGCGGGGATACATCCTTTTTGGTATCACCGTGAATATTAATGAAGCGTCGTACCAAAAAATTCTGGCCAAAATTTATTCTGATTTTCAAGAATACTTCTTGCTGCTTCCTCCAACATTGCCCCAAGACACAATTACAGTACTATTCCTTTGCAAAGACGTTTTCACTGCAGATAAAATCCTTGAAACTATTGAATCATACAATGGAGTTCTACAAGCCGAAGTTTTCTTACCCACAAAAATAAAGCTTCAACAAGAGTGGCTTTCTAGTGAAATCGACAAAAAGCTTCTGAAGAAAGAGATTCGCCTGAATAAACCATTGGTTACCAAACAATAGTAATATCTAATTAGTAATGCTGAATCAAGAGGGGATGCTGATGGAGGCACCAAAAGGTAATCTTAAACATCCCACAGCCTGTTGTTGTTTACCTGCGTGTTAACGAGAAAAACAATTAAGTAACAAGTGGTGTAGAACGGAAGTTGAGCTATTATCATGATCTTTGCTTCGTTTCTGGCTGTAAGAGTCCTTCGACTGTTAAACTAAAAGTATCATTTAAAGAAGAAGGAGGTAAATTCAGGACTTTTTGTGAAGTAAAATACCTTTGTTCAATGCATTATAAAAATATTGGAAGAATGAAGATGAAGGGAGGTCTTCCTGTAATTCTTGAAAATTGGAATTGATTGACAAATGAAGATTTACTTCAAGAAACCATTATCGTATAACTGCCAGCCTGCAACGGTCAGACTGTTTTTTTATCTTGACTCTATAAGAGGAGCATTTTTCGCAGTATTAGTCATTTCATTAGTAACATCAAATTCATATGCAAAGGGACTATCAAACCACGTCACAGAATTATCCCATCTGAAAGTAACTTTTGGACTGCCCCATGAAATCAACTGGTCATATTTACCTCCAAATTTTTCTCCTCCTCCCTCACCTAGTTTACCCCATCCCATATCTTCCTTGTCGCACCTTAAATATTTCAGCTCCCATGATCCGTCACACATTTCATCTAAAAACTGCATCACACAAACTCCTCGCCTTTGATCATCGTAGACAAAGTTGTACAGCCCTACAGCATATCCTATTCGTTTATCGAAGATGCTATCTTTTGTTGCCCGATATTTTTTAGAGAACTGATATCCACCTATGTGCCATATTTCCTTCTTCACACTCAACGAGCCTTCAATGTCCAAATTACCTTTGTATGCGGTCCCGCCCATTCCATCGTGAATATCTTTATTATGACGCAAACTTCTGCTAAAGAAGGAAAAGCCATTTTTTGTTCCTTCCTTTCTCTGAATGTACATTCCCCAAATAACATTCAAAAAGTCAGTCTTTGGATCAACCCAACTTCCTCTTTGCTCTAATTCTTCAAATCCAGTTGTTCTTGATATGATTTCATTTTCTTCCCATTTCTTCAGCAAGGTTATCCCATTGAACAATGTTAGTCTGATCTTGTTACCATCCACTGTCCATTGATTGATCATGTTACCAGTACTGTCCTGAATATTTGCAGTCGGTCTCAGGTTGGAAGCATCCCCGTTCCATACGAAAAATTTTTCTCTATCGAGTTTTTCGTTATCTGGAAACATTTGTATCGGTTTTATTTTAGAAGGTGGAAAACCTGGGATATATTCTTGCTTTTTCCTGAAATTATTATCCAAATAACCTACTTTGTTTTCTTTATTTGATGATCTGTTTCCACCTATATATCTCAAAATCTTATCAAGAACCACAGGATTCATTCATTCGTTACGAATAATTAATTTATCTATGTTGAATCCTACTTTTGATAAAGGAGATTTAAGTTAAAAATCAGTATGCTTTAACGTTTAGTTTTCATCACCAGTCATGATTTCCATTGTCAATCAAACCATGAGGGCTCCCTTGGAAAGGCTGCAAAGTCTTGGGAAAATGAAACCTTAATGCAATATTCGCATTTAAGGAAGGAGGCCAAAGAAGACTGGGAAATCTCTTGGGCAGAAACACGAGTGTATGGGCATGCTTCTTTTCTGTGATTACTTCACGTTTAATTAAAAATATCTTGAGGTTTGACAGATATTGAAATAGTATTTTCAGTGAAATTACACATAAATTCGCCTTTTGCCATTGGCTTAAGTGTTAATGAGTAGTTGTACATCAATTCTAAGCGGAAACGAACGAGAGAGAATTGGACGATGAGTCCAGCACTGAAGGGCAAGGTGGCATTGGTCGCTGGTGCAACGCGCGGCGCGGGCAGAGGCATCGCTATTGAGTTGGGCGCTGCTGGCGCCACGGTATACCTCACAGGACGGACCACGCGAATGCAACGTTCCGAGTATAACCGTCCTGAAACGATTGAAGAGACAGCAGAGTTGGTGGAACGCGCGGGGGGTCAGGGGATCTCCATGCAAGTCGATCATTTGGACCCGGCGCAAGTTCAAGCGCTGGTGGCGCGTATTGAGAGTGAGCAAAGTCACCTGGATGTCTTGGTTAACGATGTGTGGGGCGCGGATTTTCTGGCGGAATGGAACGTACCAGTGTGGAAGCACTCCCTTGTAGGGGGGCTCCGCATGCTAGGCTCGCAATCGACACATATATTATCACCAGCCACTTCGCACTGCCAATCTTGATCAAGAATCAGGGCGGTCTGGTTGTCGAGATGGCTGACGGCACTGCCGAATATAACAATGCAAATTACAGGTTGTCGCTTTTCTACGACCTCGCCAAGACCTCGGTCATTCGCTTGGCTTGGGCGCAAGCTCAAGAGCTTTTGCCCTATCAATGTACTGCAGTCGCCTTGACTCCCGGCTGGATGCGGTGGGAGATGATGCTAGATAACTACTTTGTCAGCGAACCCAACTGACGTGATGCCACCGTAAATCAACCGCACTTCGTGATCACCGAAACCCCACGGTACGTTGGGCGTGCTGTCGCCGCCCTAGTAGCAGATCCCGATGTGGATCGCTGGAATGGGCAGTCTCTTTCGAGCGGCCAACCTGCAATGATTTATGGCTTCACTGATCTTGATGGGTCTAAGCCCGATGCTTGGCGTTACCTTCGTGAAGTCCAGGATGTGGGCAAACCAGCCGATGCAACTGAATACAGGTAACGTAACCAGCCCAACAGTGACGACCTGACATCGCGTGTATAGCGTCCACTCCACTGCAGGTCTGAAAGAATTTGTCACAAAAGATCGAGCAATGGCGACTCAAAGAATTAAGATCATCACTCATGCTGAAAGTGATTCCAATAAATTAATGCTGAAAGATGCTTCCACTTTAAATGAAAATTTGCTTTCATTATTGCATGTATTTAGATTCTGGGTAAAACCTGAAGAACAGACCGAGTATAATTTTGTTCAGCAAATGGTTAAGTCTGTTCAAGAGCATGCGTTTATGCCTCTTTGTTACATCTATTACTAAGAAAAATGATTATTCGAGGCCAAGAGGTAGTGATAGTAGGATTAATAGCCGCATTAATAATGGCCCTTGCGTCTCAATGCAATTTACATTCCGTATACGGGGCACCAAGTGTTTCAGACAAGAAACTAAAAGTACAAACTGTTGCTCAAGGACTCTCCTCACCAACAAGTATTGCATTTATAGATAGTAAAAATATCTTGATACTTGAAAAGAATACGGGTAGTGTACGTCTAATCTCAAATGGCGTATTGCAACCTAATTCGATCCTCACAGTATCTGTCAATGGCGCGAACGAAAGGGGACTGTTGGGAGTTGCTACTCTGACTAATATCAAGACATTTGTATTCTTGTACTATACTGAACAGGTTCAAGGACAAGAACTACGCAATAGAGTTTATCGCTATGAATGGACAGGTTCTTCATTATCTAATCCTGCTCTAATTCTTGATCTGCCCGCGCTTCCAGGTCCCAACCACAATGGTGGAAAATTACTTATTGCCTAGCGTTATCAAGAGGGAATCAATTCGTGCGAGATGTAGGGAAAACTCGATTTTCATCTGGCCTAGAATTTCTTAACTATTAAACTGGCTGCCGTTTGTCATGTCGGTTTGGGATGGGGATAGGCGAGAACAAGATCCCTTCGACAGCCAGTGATGAATACACTTCTATCTAGAGAGGAAATATCTAATAAACTTTACAAAACAGGCGTTCTTTCATAGACTTTCTTTATACAATCGCTGCAATAACGCTCCATTTTTGTAGCCCCTTCTAGATGATAGATTACTTCCATTGAAGGAATACCCCGGCATATACAGCACGCTGAACCTTCTGA
>JBBRRH010000003.1:0-71763 GCA_038201105.1 Nitrososphaera sp.
GATGTGGCATGTAAATTATGATATCCTCTCTCCCACCAAAAATGGAATAGGATCTATCATGAATAAGTGGGTGGGATTCAAGGGAGTAGTTTACAACCTTCCAGACGGAACTGTAAAGCTTGAATCCTACGTAGACAAAGACAATAACAATCACTGGCAAAAGGTAGAAGAATTAGTTGATTCAGGTCATTGGGGTAACGACATGACTCATTGTAATGCAAATACACCAGGAGCCGCGATAACTTGGGCCTCCCCTATGTTCGATTACAAATCGACTGGAGTCACATATGATTTCCAAAAGCTCTCCCTACGAGAAATAGATCCGCCGCACTAATAGTCATTGTGTATAGAAGACAAATATCAAAACAATCCTCAATTGGTCAGAAACATGCATGAATTCATGATAATGCTGAATCATGATATCCTTTCATTTTTGCACGAGGTTAAAAGACCGTTTGAATCTGGAAAGGGAGTGTTGGGGACCCCTTCGGTCCTAACTGACTGTCAAGTACACAGAATTATCAGTCTATACGAGTTGAAATTTCCAGTTCTCTGAGCTGCGGTATGGTTCCTGAGGCATCGACGAGAAAAGTTCTCCCAATATTTTGCTGGTTTGAAGCCCAACATAGGCAGTCTATGCTAGAACTTTCTGCGTGACTCTGCCCTGAATTTATGTTCTCAGGAGTACAAACTAATTCGCCCAGAAATGCAAAATCAAATCATTCAATCAGTCAATACGAGTGAGTTTCTGATTTGTGATCTTTAAGTTCCTTGAATGCCGCAAATGGACTATCACATATGTTGCATACCCAGGAAGACAACCTTGCTTCTCGATATGTTGCATAGGAACCATTTTTATTTTCCCAAACACCTACTTTCAAGTTAAAATTAGTAGGCCTATAACATGTTCTTCTCTGTATTTGTCGCACATTATAGATATTCCTTTGGTCATCATAAATGCTATTGGTCACTTTATAAAATAAGAAGAGACAGTTGTCCTTATGAAAAGTACGATAAATAACCATCTAACATCAGCTAGAACGGCTTGATCATTTAGTGGGCACAACTATTCTCTTAGCACAGGTAGGAATGCTTACATGTGGAATACTGATCACGCTCATTGCACTTGTCACACCATTATCCAATTCCGTTTGATCGTAGTGTACTCCCTTAACGTCGAACTTCATGCTCACGAGACTATTATCTAGCATGACTAGATAATAGTAACGTACCTCGATTTTTATATCTATGGATCATCTAAAAGGAAACGCGGCGTAGATATTAGTTCAAATGGAATTATCGAAATAAAGGTGTCTAATAATCAGTAGAGGAGTTCATAAAAGTAAATCAATACTCTATTTATATAATATTTCATATGTAACACTACTAGTTATTACCAAAGGAGTATTACTTGAATTAAAGATGGTTTAAAAAAGTATGCAGCTTCGATTAAACAATCCTTGTTTATGAAGATCCAATTTATAGAATCCGCAGAGTAGTTGAATATTGCGATCAATGCTTTCTGCGGCTGCTGATCTAACTGATTTAAATATCGTCTGATTTAAATAAAAGTAAATTAGTTCCAATTTCCACCCAAGGATCTATAGCAAACTCTTCGAATTCAAGTAACGCTACAATTGCTGCAAAGAGTGATAGAACCTCCGAGTCGAAGAAGTCACACTAAACAAATCACCAACCAACCTAGTCGATGTAGCCGGCAAGATAAGGAATAACAATACTGTCAGCGTGCATGATATGAAGGTAATGGCAGTATATTTTGACAAGAATGGAGTAGTATTAGGCAAATCTGACAAGTTCGTTTCAAGCCAATCATTTGTATTAAAACCCGGAGATGTAATGCCATTCCAACTCCTAGATGTAGTCGCATTTGATAAAGTTGACAAGTACAATATGACAGCATTTGGAAGGGTCGCTCCTTAACAACAGAGCGAAACAAAGATTGTTCATTATGAATCGATCGTACATAAAATATTAATGGATAATTAGGAGATAATTTATCTACTAAGCTCCATCATTAGCCTTATGAGAAAAAGGCATATACTCTACTAGATTCAATAAATTTCATTGAAGGTTAGAGCCAGGCTCTTTGCGATCATATTTTCACTCGTACTCGCAAGCCTCATCTCAGCATCACTAGCGTCACTTAACGCCTTCTCTACAGGACTTATTCTTGAAGTTTCAAAACATCTGGAACACGACTCAGTAAATTGGATGGATGAAATTTCGGGAGCTCAGCATGACAAAATCAGAGATCTAAGGTTCTTGTCAACCCAAATAAGTAATATTTTAAAATCTAACTTTAGTGATGAACAGAAAGATGCATTTCTAATTGATTTTCAAAGGTCCCTAAACTCCACTACGTCTCTATTCGTTTATGACAGGAATGGGACCAAGATTCTTGGTACCTCAAAGTTACCTCTTGGTGACAATGTATCTGCCTACACATCTTTTAAGGAATCCATATTAGGCAAGATTAGCGAAGAAATTCTACCAGCTGTCTATCCGAATGGAAGTGACTGGCTTAAAATATCTACTCCTATCAGTGGTAACGGTGGTATAATAGGTGGATATGTAGCATTTTATTATCCATTAGTAAGCCTCATCGGTAACAATGTTTCCAGCCTCGAACCAAATATGAGATTTGACATTATTTCAAAAAATGGCACAATCTTGTATTCTAATTCTGGTATAAACACTAGTAATAATACGAATTTCTATCGGGATCAACCCATTTTTAATAAGATAACCAATTCTACAAAGAGCGTCGAAAACGGAATATTTCCAACTGTCGATAATTCTGGCGGGGACAGCATCTTTATAGCAGTCAAACAAAAGTCCTTTCCTGACTATCAAGGTGATGGTATGTTTGTGATTACTTCAGTGGTAACTGACAAAGCCTTTGCCGGTGTTTTGGATTTGAGAACTATATTTATAATAATAACAGTCTTGATACTAGCAATTTCAACTCTTGTTGTTTTCTTTGTCGCAAGAAGCATTTCTAAACCCATAACGGAATTAGATAATGCGGCACGAAGGATAACAAAAGGGGATTTCGCTGCACCTGTTGAAATTAGAACTTCCGATGAGATTGGCGAATTAGCCCAACGATTTGATGAGATGAGAAAGAGTATCACGACAAGGACTGAAGAGATTCTAAAAAAGGATGCTGAACTTAATGAAGCATACAAGTCGTTGATCGAGAGCGACAAGTCAAAGGATGAATTTATTTCAATGATTAGTCATGAGCTAAAAACTCCGATTGTTCCCATAAAGTTGTATTCTGATATGCTCTTAAAGACAGAATTCATGGGAAATTTAAATGAGAAGCAAACCAAGGCAATCGAAACGATGAAAAAAAGCGTTGAAAAGATTGAAGTCCTGGTTAGTGACATGTTAGATATCCATAAACTCAAAATTGAAAGATTGAGGTTGTCGAAAACTAACATAGATGTGCACGAAATAATAGATCAAGCGATGTCTGAGATGTTACCTCTAGCGAAAACCAAGAATGTGAATTTAGTATCAGAAATATCCGTCACTGGGACCGTATTTTGTGATTCAAAGAGGATCGGACAAGTAATTTGTAATTTGATAAAAAATTCTATTGATTTTGTTCCTGAGAACGGAGGCAAGATAATACTCCGGGCTGAAAATAGTCAAATTCATCGCACCGGAGACCCAAATTCCTACTCCTTGTTCACAGTAGAAGATAATGGAATTGGTATTCCTGCAGATAAGATAGAAAATCTTTTTAAAAAATTTTATCAAGTGGATACTACTTTTAGCAGAAAACATGGTGGTACCGGATTGGGACTTGCTATTTGCAAAGGCATAATTGAGGCTCATGGAGGTAAAATTTGGATAGACGAAGAAAATGAAAAAGGAGCAACGTTCAAATTTACAATCCCTAAAACAGATCACGACATATGAAAGCTCTCTTGGTCTAAGACAATCGTGAGATCACTAGGTTATGTCTTTCCATTTGCAATGTAGAGGCAATATAGAATATTAGATACTTGATAATGGTAAAGAAGCACTGGACTTTTATCAAAAACAAGCGATTCGATCTCATATTATTTGATCTGGCAACGCCTGAATTCAGCGGTACTGATATTTTAATGGAGTTAGATGAGCATGAATTGCTAAGATTAAAAATATTATAATATTCAGCGTTTCTATTACTGCGGAGTGGCAAAAAAATTCGTTTCACTAGATATAAAGGGGTTATTGTGTAAACCATCATCCTCAGATAATTTGAAACGAATAATAGACAGATTTCAACATTACTTTGAAGCTGTCTGGTGAAAATTAGATTTAGCCTACCGATCTAAGTTA
Organism: Nitrososphaera sp.; assembly: GCA_038201105.1. GTDB lineage: Archaea > Thermoproteota > Nitrososphaeria > Nitrososphaerales > Nitrososphaeraceae > TA-21. The sequence goes on from JBBRRH010000003.1 coordinate 4,357, forward strand.
CAGTACCAGAGTTTATATCTCCATGAATGCTATGGATACTGCTCCATCTATTGTGAATGTGCAGCGAATCGACGATTAATTGCCTGGAGCATTAATTTTACAATTTGTATCGTAAGTGAACTTTCTTACGTTGCTCAATATCGAACGACTCCATTTCTTGATAAACATTCGAGTTAGTACTGCTTCACATTTTATCTGCATAACGGATGTCTTAGCAGTTCTGCAAAATTATTAAGTATTAGTATGTACTCTTACATTCACCAATCTTATATGAGGATACTTATAGCAGAGGACAATGAGGAGACCTTGCAAGCATATAAGGATGCTTTAGAGGCTAGAGAACACACGGTTACGTTGAGTTTTGACGGCCAAGATTGCCTAACAAAGTATACTGGGGAATTTGGCCCTCCAGGTTCAAATGAATCCACTTCATTTGACGTAGTAATTTTGGATTACAAGATGCCAAGAATGGACGGTTTGGAAGCGGCTAAAAAAATTCTCCAAATAAATCCACAGCAGCGTATAATCTTTGCGTCGGGGTTTGTAGATGAAACAGTAGAGCAATCTGTTATGAGGCTTAGAAGGATAATCGAGGTCATGCGTAAGCCATTTAGTTTGAATGCTCTTATAGATACAGTAGAAGACGCACAAGTAAACGAAGGTCTAAAGACCCTTATGATAAATTTAAGGTATTTGAAGGATGGATATCCAAACGAGGAACAGATGAAGGAGATATTTGATGGCTTAAGAAAAATACAAAAAAATAGAACTTATTGAAATTTACAACGTCTTTATCCTTGATTGGCAATTATTCTAACAATTCATTGTAGCTAGTTGCAAAACATTTTCTTTCAAGTAATTTCTAGTTACGATTTAACTTTTCTATTCAGGCTTCAGCAAGTCGGAATTCTTAATAGTGATTGTCCTCAGATCTTGTTGTATATTAGTTAGTGCCAAAATCACTGATTTCACAATAGAACTGATTTTTCGCCTCAATCAGAAAACATCTACAATGCTGGTACAAATAGTGGCTGGTTGATCGGAAAATAAAGAAGTCTGCTCGTTATTGGTCCACCAACGTTCACGGACCTAATAAACATGACCGGTCCAGGAGTTTGGTCCAAGTTTCATAACTTGAAAATATCATATGCTACATAACGCATAGCGTTCCAGAAGATAAGTAAGAAGTATGCGAAAAATCTCTATGTTTCTGGGATTGCTGAGAACTTATCCCAATACAACTTGATCTAGAAATTCTAATACTAATTACAGTACTAATGGAATGTTGTGTATGGCTTATTCTAGTTTATTCCTGGTCTTGTGTATACAAAGCATCCCTAAATTATTGCTTCCTGAGGAGCATGGAGACAGTATGGATAAAGAACAGAAAAAGTCATTTTTAGTATAAGGGTATTCACATTACGACAGCAGCTCTACAGGAAATCTTGTCCGTTACCGGGAACAGGTGAAACATAAAGATTTCCATAGAAATCGTAATGTGAATCCCTTAGTATAGGATTGTTATATGTTATAAATAGATTAGTAAGGCTAGTAGATCATTGCGCCGGCAATGGATTTAGAAAGGCGTCGAACGTATTACTACCAGAAGCATCTATCCCGCCAGGAGTAGATTTTTGAGACTGCTGATCTCTAGTTAAATTGCATTTTTTTGATTCAGGTTGTTTTATTGCAACCTACTTACCGTTGGATACTCTCGTAGACTTGTTGGTACCAGCAAATATTGATTATCATTACTTCGAATTTCATAACATGATTACCGTTGAGCATCATAAAAAGTCGTTTAACTTCTTGTCGTAAAATATTCAAAATAAAGATGCGATCACCCCTAACTTCCATATTGTAGAATGGTGTTACTAGATTATAGTTACATCTTTATTTTGGACATTGTGGGTTTTCTTATTACCTCGCTTTGGCAAAGTCGTTCAAGTTTTCACGCTTGAAAAATTGTAAGCATCTTGTGACATTCTTTACAGGAAATTATGATTCCCCTAATAGTTTTGTGGCCAATATCCACTTCTTCCACATTCCAACCGGTACTAAAGATATCACTGTTACAATAAGGACAATTAGCCATGTAGGTTAGAGAATCTGCCAATATATAGATTTATCATAGAAAAATCATTTGTTTTGACCTATTACCTATGTTAAATCTCACTCACATAGATCAAAAGTAGAATATTCAAGGAACGTTTGTGGTCAAGCAGTGGTAGATATAAATATTGTCAGATTTTATATTAGATTCACCTAACAGACCGATTTGAAGAATTTAACTTTGAAAAGAATCATCTTCTAAAGTCTCATGAACAAATGTCACTAGGGGAGCTACTCTTATCTGGCCAATGATAATATTTATTGAAATATATGCAAGATTATTCCATTAAACTCAGAATGACTGTAGTTCTTTGGCGTGAATGTTGGTTGAAACCTCTATCAAATTATGATATCCAAACTGATATTTGCAAATTCTGCAATCAATCATTCGAAGACCGAGATATTGTTACTTCATGCGAATTTTGCGAAGTTGGTATAATGCATAGTCAATGCGCGGATGATCACATTTTCAAGAACCATACGATGGAGGTCCAGAGAAAAATTGAATTGCATAAGGACAGGCGCCTACACGACTTTCAATGATTGTTTTTTTGGTATAGATTTTGATTCATCGGTATTTGTACATATTTGAAGAATACTGTTAGCATAATTAATAGAAATTGGAACATTTTGGTGCGGTACTATAATTTACGCTAGATAAAGTTCTAAATCCAACAATTATGATACCTTATATTTTGGCGACAACGCTTCTGTAGGTTAAGTGTGCGGTAGAATAGATATCTGTGACATTTTACTTTTTTATTTTCCATTACCCTTTTATCTTCAACTTTAAAAATTAATTCATCAAGATATGGGCATGAAGAACCAAAGTAAAGAGGAAATTTACACTACAATTCTAGAAAATATTAGAAACATAAACAACGTTCCTCTAGTGACGAGGATTATGTACGTTTCACTTCATTCTCATAAACAGTTGAAGGGGTATCTTGCCCACATGATAGAAAAAGATTTACTGAAGTACGATGGACAAAAACATGTTTACGAAGTCACCCGCAAGGGGAAACAGTTCTTATTATTATCTAGACATTTAAGCCAGCTTCTATGTCCTGAGAAGTATGGATGACCTTAAAATTCAATGAGCCCGACCCAATATCAAAAGATCAACTTTACATCTATAGCACTGTTGATTGATAATTGTCTTGCTATCACAAATAAACGAAAGCGTTCATTAAGTACGTCCAATGGCTATAGTGAAGTCATTTGCGTTATAATGACTTTATAGATTTTATCTGTAATTTCGAATAGTAGATACAATCCAGTTTACATCTTCTTTTGTCTTTGCAAGATGTCCTATTTTTATACAGTCTCTTATGTCACGTGATTTCAATTTTGACCACACGGCCTGCGCGACCTCGTTCGAGACTTCATGCGTTATTCCTTCACGTTCGAGCATATGCGCTGTAATTTCATGAAAATTTTCGAATTTGTAGGGCTTAAAATGTAATACCAAGAATCTCGAAAGCAAGGGAGTTAGCATGTGTTCAATACCGTTACTAGTCGCAAATACCCATGTTTTAAGCTGTGTGTTGCGTGCTTTCTTGTGTTTCGTTTCTGATATTATACCTGTTTCCATAAGACTCAAAAGAGCTGTTTGATCTTTAATGGGCATGTGTTCAATCTCGTCAATTATTAAGTATTTAGGGCGGTTTTGGAATAGGTAATCGATCATTCCAGATTTCGTACTGTGACTACCCAAAGTAAAGTATGAACGATCCAGTTTGATACATTCCAACATGAATAAGGTCTTTGCCGATGCTGGTGGACCAACTAGTAAAATGTGGACCGGATTATCTGATTCAAGTGATAAATTGAAAAGCTTCTTTACGTCATCATATCCAATAATACTACTGAAACCATTCCATTTGGGTCCGTACGCTTCATCGTTAATGAGAACCTTACGTTGTTCTTCTTTTAACCTTAGTTCATTCTCCAATCTTACTAAATAAAATCATGCAACGATTATAGGTCTTCCTAACAAATATCAATGTCCATCTGCTCGAAAAATATAGACGATTTCAGCCAACAGGGTTATTCTGATTCGTAGTTAGAATATAATTTGAGGAATTTGCCTGAAAATAAAACTATCAATTCTCGAGAAAAATGACAATAAAAAAGAATTCTTAACATAGTCAGGTGACAACTATACATCGGGTCAGACTCTTGTGTTGACGATAGCAATAAGTTTCACAGCCAACCTTTGCGTCGGATATTTTTTCCAGATCAGAATCTTTGCACATAACTACCATCCTTTTTACTGCGTAGATCTTCCTGCTTATCAAGTCGGAAACAAGTTTGTGGGAGAGTGTATTAGGTGATATATGTGTAGAAAATCCATAAGGAATATCCGTCACTATGGCATGTGCAGATAACTTCTTAATGGGCATTTTGAGTGAATCACATCGAACAACTTCTTCGACACCATTTTGTTTGGCTCCGCCACACATCTTTTTTACAACATCTAATCCTATCGTCCTAATTCCCATTCTTTGGGCTTCAAGTAAGATCCCTCCTGTTCCACAGAAAGGATCAAGAATAAGATCATTTTCACGAACTCGTGCAAGGTTTACCATGATGCGACATAACCTCGGATCCAAAGCTGAAGGATGAAAGAAATTTCTAAGGTTAGGTCGTTTTAATAGCCAGTTAATTCTTTGTGGTCCTATCTTAATTCCGACTAGATTTTCTTTTGGATGGACTATTACATGAAAGTCAGGATTATTCAAACATACCTTTGCACTCGCCCTCTCCTTGATTTTTTTCACTAGAACTTCCAAGGCAATCTTCTTGTCAGTTCCAAATAGTATGCAGCTAAAGGTTTTACCATGAAACCTTTTTTCATATTCATCTTCTTCTACCTGTTCAGCAAAATACTTCGTAAGTACTGCCCTATTTGCTACTCTTTCTAATTCTGCGGAGCCTTCGGCCCTGACTACGGAAGATAAGTGATCATACTGAATTGATCTGGCTTGGTACGTCTTGAAAAGAGAAACAAGCTCAGCTTTCGCCAACGAGTGTAATTTTTTACCAATTATTCCAAAATACTTTCTTGAAGAACTCATGAAAATATCACGATTAGGATCTAACTACAAACATCAAGAATAATCAACATTCAAGAATCATTCTAGAATTTGTCTATTCCTCAATACCATCCAATTTTCATCTTGAAACCAAGGTAGAGGAAAAGCAAATATCGGACTAACACGTATATCTTGTTTCTTGTTAATCTTCTTAGTCTCATCATCCGATATTTGATAAAGGACATATCAATCATCTAATCAGAGTTATCTATAGGTCTTCTCTATTAATTAATGGAATTTGTCTTAATTTAGCGATTAGTATAGGTAATTAATCAGATTTAAGTGAACTGTAGTGACAGGAGGCATTACAAATTGTCTCATTACAGCTTTCTTGGCTACAAAATGTACTGGCTATATAGATCTATATAGTAAATTAACATAACATGTTTAAGGATACGAGTCAATGGTGATCTATATTGATGTTATTTTCCGAAAATAGTGAAGTTAGAAAAATACAATATACTGGACGTTCTACTTATATTCTCTCCATCCCTAAAAAATGGATTAGTGAAATGCATCTCCAGGCCGGAGATTCTGTTACGATCGTACGTGAGGCAAATCATTCACTTTCGATATTTCCGAATACTGTGAGAGCACCGATAGCCAGCGGTGAGGTCCATTCCCTAGTGGCAAAAGAGGACCAAGAAAATACACTCAAACGGAAGGTTGTATCAATGTATTTGACTGGTTATAATGTGATCAATCTAAAGTCAAAGTCGGGCAGGATATACCCTCACCAGCGGGAGGCAATTAGGGAGGTGGTTCGAAGAAACTTGGTGGGCACCGAAATCATTGCAGAGTCATCTGACATAATGACAATTCAAGTCCTTTCGAGCCTACCAGAGTTGTCAGTTAAGACTGCCGTGAGAAGGATGTTCTTGATTGGAACATCAATGCACAAGGATGCAATGGCTGCGCTATCAGAAGACAATAAAGATCTTGCAATGGCGGTAGTCAAATCTGACGATGAGGTTGACAGATTTAGCCTATATATACTTAGAAATCTTGTAATTGCCTCCCAAAACGAGAGGATATTGAATGAAATAGGTCTGAGAAGCCCTGCTGATTGCATAAGTTATCATGTGGCAGTGAAGAGCATAGAAAGAATTGCAGATCATGCGACAGGTATAGCAGTCAAATCAATGAAGATAGGTGAAAAACTACCACAGGAATTATTCGAAAAAATACAAGAGATGAGCCAAATGTCTCTTATTATCCTTAATGATTCTGTGGAAGCATTTTTGCGAAAGGACTACTACTTGGCAGATAGTATAGTCGATAGGTCAGTCAATGTAAGGGTTATTGAAGAAGAGATCATTTCTCTTTTGGACAGGGAGAAGGTCCGTGATTATAATCTTGTAAATATAAAACTAATTTTAGAAGATATAAGAAGAACGGCAGAACATTCCTCTGACATAGCCGAAGCTGCATTAAATCAAACAATCGGTGAAATCATAGAGCCTCGGTTATAGGATATTCATCGGGCAGTGTTACTAAACAAAAAGTCATATTCTCTGTGATAAGGATGAAGGAAAAAACATATGTCAACATTATTCAGACAATGTCAATTTGGATTGTGGAGCGAGTGGTAGAACCACATTCACATTCCTCCTCTGGAACATGTCAGTTAAGATTTATCGGGGGTTCTGAATCATCCAATTTCTTTAGGATATCTGTCTATATTTTCTTCTAAACATAGACACAAATTGCTTGTGTTATTTTGATGCAGTAAATTATTATAATAATGACTGGGCCTTACCAATTATTGGGCCGGAACAAAAAGTACGTGATGGATAATTCACTTCTCACTGTGTCGTGGGAAGATGGAAAGGTAGTGATGATTGATCAGACAAAGTTGCCTAAAAAGCTTGAATACGTTAAATATACCAAATACCAAGATATCGCCAAGGCCATAAAACGTCTCATTGTTCGAGGAGCACCAGCAATAGGTGTTGCAGCGGCCTTTGGTATGTGTCTCGCATCGTTTCAGAGCAAAGCTGGTAGTACTGTTGAATTACTGTCTGATATGGAAATTGCTTATACACTCCTAAGAGGAACTAGACCTACAGCGGTTAATCTCGTATGGGCCTTAGATCTAGTTATGAAGAAGGCGAGAGAAGGGAATTCCGTTAATCAAATTCGTAAACGGATACTTGACTATTCTTTGAAGATTGCTCAGGACGATGTTAGCACAAATAAAAAACTAGGGAAGTACGGAGCAGAGCTGATAAATGATGGAGAAGTAGTCTTAACACATTGTAATGCAGGTTCTCTTGCGACAGTCGCATACGGTACTGCTCTTGGTGTCATTCGAGCTGCACGGGAAAGCGGAAAAGAGGTACGTGTAATTGCAACCGAAACCAGGCCAGTTATGCAAGGCTCAAGGCTTACTGCTTTTGAACTGAAGCATGATGGAATAGATGTCTGTCTAATCCCAGATACAGCTGTAGGATATGTAATGACTCAAAAAATGATTAGTAGAGTGATAGTGGGTGCAGATAGAGTGTTGAGAACTGGACATGTATTTAACAAAATTGGGACATATCAAGTCGCTGTTATGGCCAATCGACACATGATTCCTTTTTATGTCGCTGCTCCTATGTCTACTTTCGACTTGGAAAGTGATATCGGTGATATAATAATAGAACAACGAGATGCAAAAGAAATACTACAAGTCGGAAATCGCGTAATTGCACCTAAAGGAGTAGACGTGTTGAATCCAGCATTTGACATCACACCACCTGAGCTTATTGCGGGGATCATTACAGAGAAAGGTATTTTGCAGCCGCCTTTTAAAAAAAACATTAAAAAAAACATCAAGGGTAGATAGATAAAGTATTTAATCTCTGAAACCTCTTTTATTAAGAGATGCCGGACAAAGTTACACAAGAAGAAGTTTACTCAGCTTTAAGAAAATGTATGGACCCTGAAATTCCAGTTAACGTGGTTGATTTGGGCCTCATATATGGTGTAAAAGTGAACGAAGAGAACAATATTGACATTGAAATGACTATGACGACTCGAGGATGTCCATTACATGATACTCTGGTAAGCGATGTTAAGAGATACGTTGGTAAAATAAACGGTGTTGCTGGCGTAAATGTCTCAATAGTGTGGGATCCTCCCTGGAGTGTAGATAAAATAGAACCCACTGTTCGCGACCAATTGGGGTTTGGAAAGCCAAAGCTCAGGTTTCAAATAGACTACGAAAAATATCAACCGCTGGCCAAAGGGAAGTTAATTACGCAAGAAGATGGTTCATTGATGCTTATGAACGACAATGAACATGGCCATATGGTTAATCAAGCAATAGTAGACTTTTGGGATAGTTGTGATGGAACAAAAACGATAACTCAATTGGCAGACCATTTTTCATCAAAGTTAGGATTACCAAGACAACAAGTAGAGCAAGAAGTGGTTCAACTTGTCCAACAATTGCTTGAATCAGCACTGCTAAAATCGCAATAATACGAAAGCTTCTTACCTTCTTGATTCAGAGGGATTTATCAATAATTAGTAAATATGAAAAGGTAATTGTTGAATTGGGGTCGGGAGATGGCCGCCTCTTAAAGAAGCTTGTTGGGGACGAAACTAGTAGGAACACACTGGCAATTGGTATAGAATTAGACACTTCGCAATATGAGAAATCCTGTGATTTAATAGAAAAAAATAACATGCATTTTATTAATAATTCTTTTGAAGTATTGTTGCCAGATTTTCCAGACGAATCAATAGATAGTATTATATCCGTATTGCCCGCTCCTCGATATATCGATAATGATTTCCAAGAATTATGGGTACCGTTCTATCAAATTGTACTCAAGAAATTGAAGGAAACAGGTTCACTAATTCTCGTCACAGAACTAACTGACGATCTCTTTCAACCAGTTTCACCGTCTGATTTTGTAGCGTGGAAATATTGGTTAGAATCAGTTTTTATTTCTATAGGATTCAAATTAAGAACAATAGATGGAGTACCATCCAATTTTTCTTCGCAATTTTTGGATCAATTTAAAGCTGATCCCGAAAGAATAAAAATTGTTACTTTGATAATGAGAAAAAATTAATAACAAATTACTCGAGAAGTGAGGAGACGTAACATGGGATCATAATTGAAAGATATTCAAGAAATCTTGGGTCGCTGCGGACTTCACCAACGATAACGCTTGTCTGTCTTAGATGAACTATGTTATATGGCTCCAACCATGCGGAGTGAAAAAGTACTATTCCGAAGCTGCTGATATCAGATAATCTAATTCCACTAAATTATTGGTGGTGCTTACGCAGATGGATATGATCTTGAAAACATTTGTCAGAACAGAAATGTGACAAGCAGTTTTCTTTCAGACAAGGAATAGGCTCTCGATTACTAAACTTTCTGTTACAGTAAGTACAAAAATGCTCCAGCCCAAGGAAGTTGATGTTGCTTTCAGGATAGCCACAATTTCGCTTCTCCTTAAACCATACCACTTCACTGTTAGTTTTTTCTGCATAGGTCATTACAATATCATATGCTTCGAAATATCCCTGAGCATAAAATTCCCTTAGTATCAAGTTACCCTTGCTTAAATCCATTTTAGATAAAGCAACCAGCCACTTCTCAAATGGAATTAGCAAATCTTCGTTAGAAATTGGTCGATCTTCTAGTCTTTTGTGCTGCTTATATACATTCAATTATATGAATGGGAATAACATGGCAATTTATTAATTAGTTTCGCTTCCAGAGTGTTCGTTATCGAGATACCATCAAACGAAATTCAATACAAGAGCAGCTCAAGGATGATCTTAGAGCTGCGCTACTTGAGCATGTTCGTCAGTAGAAAGAAGTATATGTCATCATAACGAAACTAATATCCTCAAAAGTAACATAATATGTCGCAATCATGCGGCTTATATGTTACTTTGAACTAATTTAGGAATGAAGAAAACTTGTGCCTACTGCGGCTATACTTTTGAAGGAGATGGCTGGCCACATGTTGAGGGTAATTCAAATTACGGAGTCGCAAAGATTGAGCACTTTTGTTCCCAGGATCACCGGTCACTATTTTTGACTTCTAAAATTTGAGAAAATCGATCGCGCCTTGTTAGTTAATCCGAGATTTATTAATAGGTAATGAGCAGATACATTCCAAGTACAAAGAGCTGAAATGGAAAAAAGGAATTAAACCGCAAAAATAATATTGCGTGCTTTTTCTCATTTTCCAAAAATTAATCCGAAATTATTAAGCACGGTGCCAAGTATTCCTCTTCTACTCTCCTTCTTTTTAACTGGTTCAAAGCATTTTTCACAGAGTGCTCGAAGATTTGCTGGCCTGTTGTCCTTCCGAGAACCATTGATATGTGCAAAGTAAGGCCCATTACTTCCGTTAAACTTAACCGAACATCCCTGACATCTATGATGTGCTCGTTCCAAAACAGTTTGTTTTATACTTAAAGTTAAATTGACATACTTCTTCTTATTTGTGTTCCCACCTTCCGTTCCGCCAAATAATGACATCACTCCGTTAACGCACTATGTCCAACTTAACTCTTACTGTAATAGTCATTCATATGTTGATATCGACAATGACCAGATCGATTCTTTAGCGTGTTAGTACAAGTATATTCTAAGTTGTTGAAGTCTCCACGAACAAATTACAATATGCATAAAATAAAGAAGGTCGACAGCTAGAAGGGGGTAGATAGTAGCATTGGTGTCCTTTCGTTTGGATAGATACAAACAGATTCTGGTAAGCACACTATGTTGTATGAAATATTCGCACAGGCAAAAGTGTTAGCGCTAGCACCCTTCTTGTCTAGTTCATTATTTAGTTTACAATCGTTCTTCTGGTTTGCTCCTTGATCTATTTTTAATTTATTATGGCTATTATTATCATCTGCCATTGCTGACTGTGTTCCCAGTATTGAAATCAAAGCCAGGGTACCTGTTAGTAGTGTTGCAGCAATGAATATTGACAAGCAATTCATCTTTTTCATTGTATTTGTTTTTTTAATATGTTATATTTAGAGTGCTTTACACTAAGTGGTAACAAATAAGAATGATATTATTGCAAAATATATTTGTTGATTAATTTACTAGAAGAAATGAGAGGAATCAACTAGGTTTACATTCTCCCAGATTGAGCAGAAAAAAATTAAACCTGTGCAAGTTTAGTTGGAAATAGAACACACTGACTAGATTAATCCTATACACGCGGCGCTCAATGAATTCAATATCAATTTATCGGTGCAGAAAATAATGTTTTATTCAGGATGGTTGTATGGAGTGGACCGGGTGGGATTCGAACCCACGACCACCTACGTCTCCTCTGCAATGAAGTTCTTTCTATTGCATGCAAGGCAGGTATTCTACCAGACTAAACTACCGGCCCTCGGTAGAGGTCTTGTAGATCATAATTTAAGTGCTTTTGCATAGTTAGCAAGCTTACCTCCTTAAGATAACGTTGATGATTAATATGTCTCTTGTTTCTTATAAAGAGAATTTCTGTTATCAGGGGACCTTCTTCTACATGTGTAAATCATCCATCTTGCCATGTCATCGTACTACAGTGAAATTTCACCAATAAGTCGTAACTGATAAAGCCTTTTAAGAGCACACAATGCTCATGGATCGCGAATGACGCGGGAATCGTATTATAGACCTAATTCGCTTTGCGATACTTCATGGGTTCAGGAAAATCTTAGCAATCAAAATGTTGTTATCCTTGAAGTAGACTACGATCCTGAAACCGCATACAACGAAGGTCATCTGCCAAATGCGCATTTAGTATGGTGGAAAAAGGACATAAACGACGCACAGCGACGTGATATTTTGAGTAAGCAGCAATTTGAAGAATTGATGTCTAGAGTTGGTACAACATCAGATAGCGAATTGATACTTTATGGCGACTTCAATAACTGGTTTGCTGCCTTTGCCTTCTGGGTTTTCGATTACTATGGCCACAAGAAATTAAAGATAATGAATGGGGGACGGAAAAAATGGGAGGCAGAAAGAAAAGAGTATACCAAGTCACTTCCGAGCCCTAAGAATTCAAGTTATCATGCAACTCCACCGAATGAGGAGATAAGAGCATACTTTTCAGATGTTAGGAGAGCGTTGGAGAGTACCGAAACCACTTTGGTGGATGTTAGATCACCAAAAGAATTTGCCGGCGAAATAACAGCCCCACCAGAGTATCCAATGGAACATGCCCAAAGAGGCGGTCACATCCCCCGTGCCAAAAATATACCTTGGCTTCAGGCACTTAAAGACGATGGAACGTTTAAGGATCCTGAAGAGTTAAAGAAATTATACATTGAGAAAGGTGTGACACCTGACAAAAATGTAATTTGCTATTGCCGTATAGGAGAACGGTCCTCACATACGTGGTTTGTATTGAAATATCTTCTTGGGTATCCCTCTGTTCGAAACTATGATGGTTCATGGACTGAGTGGGGCAATATGATAGGAAATCCAATTGAAAAATAGAAGAGACTGGATATCAATGCCTGATTAGGATGCATCAACAACAAAACAATTTGAAGTAAGGAAAAATCTAAATCGTTTACGAATGTGGCTTATGGATAGTTTTGGAAGTTAAAACAAAGCAAGGTTTAAACGAAATCGAAAAGAATGCTGATGAACAAATCGAACAATGACAAGGGTAGGTTTCACAGCACCGACGTTTTGACAGACACTGTCTCTATTAGTTGTTCTTTAAAAGTCTAGCATTCTCTAAGAAGTCTCCCCCCCTTGCCGGAAGAGTCAAGTCGCAAAATTAGATTATATGAGAATTAACATGTCAAATTGATTAATTCAGGATCAAACGAAATGCTTTTAGCACCTGCAGACATAGGTTCAAACAATGTCTCTTCTGTTAAATGACCGAGTTTGGGTCATGCTTTCTGACGTGGCCAAGCGAGGCGTTTATCCACTTCATGCCTCGCGTTTAGGAATCTTTAGGGTCCCTATAGAATTAACCGCGCGTTCAGAGATTTCAACAGTAATGAATAGTCTCAAGACTTCTGGTTTCAAGGTCGATACATATGCCGATCGTATCTATGCAACATACAAGTGGTCAGAAAACGGAGTTAATCCAGTAACTGAGAAGGAACTGTCAGCCGATTTGGATATTACTGTAGAAATTGTCACGGGGGAAGTTGTTGATATTATCTACCAAATCAAGCCTATCGAATCATTTGGCGATGTATACTGGATCAAGAATTATAGACAAAAGGCCGATGCAAATGCAAAGATGATCATTGACACCGTGATTTGGAATTCAAAAATATGTGATAAATTGATTGCGTACTATCAAAAAACACAGAAATTGTCTATGGACGATGCTATAAAAAAGATTGACGAGATGACCCCGCTTAAAAGGAACCCAACCGTCAGAACCGCCACTGTCCCTCAATCTGTCCCTCAAACTTCACCTCAGAATCAAATTCCTTCAAACGCATCAATTCCTACACCTCAACCCACTCTGGGTGTAGCATCCGCTTCATCAGGTGGCGGCAACACTTCAATATCTCTTACAGGTACTGGAACATCCTACTCTAAGGTAGAAGGACCCATTGATCAATCGTTCAAGTCGAAACGACAAGTTGTCGGACAATTTCAAGGCATAAACGTGTGGGGACCTGCAGATCCTCCTGGACAGTTGGGAATTTGGGGAACAGAGGTATGTGTGGATTTTGACATATGCATCGCTGATGGCGCGTGTATCGAAGCATGTCCTGTGAATGTCTTTGAGTGGCTAGACACCCCTGGACATCCAGCATCAGATAAAAAGCCATTCATGATTCGGGAGAAAGACTGTATATTCTGTATGGCCTGTGAAAATGTGTGTCCGCCTCAATGCGTTAAGATATTCACTAAATGAGGGTATTATAGTTTTTTTCGGTGACTATAAATAGTTACTGTACTTTTTTATTGAGAGGTTATCTAGGAATGTCAGAAACCGGGGGAGTCCTGTTCGTCATTTTCATGGTTATAGCGTGGGTAATGACGATATATACCCTTAACTTTCATTACCTGAGTTATAGATCCAGACGAAACATAGGCCATGAGAAGCTAGCAAACCAGACTTTAAATTTAATTTCGAATTCGCATTTTCCGGATGTAACCATTCAGCTTCCAATTTACAATGAAAAATACGTCGCAACTAGGTTGATCCAAGCTGTGTGCAGGATTGATTATCCTAAAGACAAAATGGAACTACAGGTGCTGGACGATTCCGACGACGAAACATCGGAAATAATTGATTCTGCAGTTGAAGCATATATGCGACAAGGGTATGACATAAAAATTATTCGTAGGGACTCCAGAACCGGCTTTAAAGCAGGGGCATTGCAAGAAGGTATGAAGACAGCCAAAGGTGAATTTATAGCGATTTTCGATGCAGATTTTATTCCACCGAGCAACTTTCTTTCAAGAGTATTACCATACTTCGGCAACACCAATATAGGATTAGTACAATGTCGTTGGGGACATATTAACGAAACTTTTTCAGTTTTGACAGGCGCTCAAGCTGTGTCTCTTGATTTGCACTTCCTAGTCGAACAAAAGGCCAAAAGTACATCTCATCTGTTTATGAATTTTAATGGAACCGCAGGGATCTGGAGAGCTTCTTGCATAGTTGACTCTGGCGGATGGCATATTGGTACACTCGTCGAAGACCTTGATCTGAGCTATAGAGCTCAACTGAAGGGATGGAAATGCATTTTTGTAGAAGATCTAATAGTGAATGCAGAGCTTCCTGTTCAAATGAACGCTGCTAAGCGACAGCAGTTCAGGTGGGCTAAGGGATCAGTACAAGTTGCATCAAAATTATTGATGAAAGTCATCTGTCATGGAGGGATATCATTGGATACAAAAATACAGGCATTCATTCAGCTGACAAAGCATATTATCAACCCCTTGTTCTTGATACAATTCCTCATTTTTCCTATTTTATTGGTCATGAACTATAAAATCCAATCTTCAGCTTGGTCTCCTGTACTAGGAATAATTATCTACTTGCTAATAGGACCGGCAACCTACATTTTCATGATAAGGAAGATATGGGGAACAAGCTGGAGGAATAAAGCATTACAATATTTGTTCTTGATTTTTTTCGCCACTGGAATGTCAATTAACAATACCATTGCTGTATTTGACGCCCTGATTGGGAAAAAAAATGAATTCTTGAGAACACCAAAATTTGGTATCGTACAAAAAAATCAAAAGTGGAATAATAAATCCTATATCATTCCATTTACAAAAACTACACTGCTAGAAATATTTTTCTCTGTGTATGGGTGTATAGCATTATTAATATCATTCTTTTCAGGCAATGCTCTCCTTATGCCAGTGATTGGAATACAAACGCTGGGATTCATCTATGTTGCATACATTAGCTTCGTGCAATCTAGTGGGAAGTATGACAAAAAGAGATCCTTACATCAGTTCCAATTTCCGAACGAAAATAATCCCTATACTTCACTGAAGAATGATGGGGAGAGTTATGCAAAAGAGGAGGATGTTATAAATACAAGAAGTTACTCAAAATCATTGGTCCATACTTCGGTGTCTAGACAAAGGGAACCTTCAATGGATAGAAAGCAATCAAAAGTAATCGGTATAGGACTTGTATTTTTTGTGTTAGCAAGTGGCATCATCGCATATGTAGGATACCAAAATACCGTTTATCCGATAGATAAAGCGGTTGCATATCTTGGAAGAGCAGAAACAACACAGACGCCGGATTTGTTTGTAGATTACGTCAAGCTTGCGAGACAAAATCTGCCTAGGGAAGGAAATCCCGTGTGGCCTTTTGCGACTGCCAAGACAGACTTTAGCTCAATACAGAACGAACTTGATGCTTTGATTTTACGCGGAGGACTTGTTTCTTATCTCGAACCAAATAGTGCATCTTACAATACAGCCTTGATTGATATGCACAATTCAGTTCAGAAAATTTCCTCAAATCTTGCTGATGCTGTTCCATTCATGTACATTAACATGACCAATGTGGTTCTTGCTTCTTTGTGGATTTTGATGAGCTTGGTGGTAATCAAGATTGTTACTAGAAGAAAGGAAAGACTTAATGAGTTCAAGTCGTAGAAGCTTGAATCATTGGGCAAAATGATTTGGATCCTATTCTATAAAGTAAGAACGGGCGGCTCTGATTAGAATAAACGAGTTTACATATCATGCGACTATATTTTCGAACCACGATTTCATACGAAATAGTATCTACATGAAATTTACCCCTTCAAGGACTGGCTTGCGATTATTATGCTCAGTAGAAGATTGTCCTCTCATTCCAACTATATAATTCCTGCCTCACGCAATTTATCGGGCAGATAAGTATCAGCAAGATACTTGAATCCATGTTTGAAAAAAGCGTCTAATTCACATTTTTCTTTGTGTTCCAGGAATAAGTTTAACTCCTTCTTCCATTGTCGATCCTGAAGCCATGGTTTCTTTTTCATGTCATTAGCTCTATTTATATCTTCATCGGTGGCAGCTAGCCTCGCTACTTCTGGTATATTGTATTCGTAGATGTCAGAAAACATCATTCCAAGAACTTTGGCATCAGGAGTAACAAGTCTATCACTATCATAACTCAGCGATTCACTTCCAATTTTATAACGAAGTGCTATACCAAGTCCCCAAGGATCAGCATCAGCAAATATGACAACTGGCATTTTCCATCTTTCATTCAATGCCTTGACCATCATCCTAGTCGCTCTATCTGGTTCTCCTGAACCTGTCATTAAAATTGCATTATATTTCTTAATGAATCCAGATTTTCTTATGTTATTCAGGACAGTATCTTTTTCTACCACCATCACAAAATCAGCTTTAACATCAACTATCTCTAGGTCCCGAATGTTGGTTGGTATCAGTTGTGAAGTTGCTCTGCTCCCTAGATTGCAATCAATTAAGTCGCCTCCAACTAAGAGATTTATAGGTCCAGAGATCATACCCTTGGGCTTGGATGTAACGGAAAATTCTTCTCGCGGAACATTTGTCATAAGCTCTATAGCTTTGATAGCATCATCGGAATCTTCTTGACTATTCCAGAATTTCTGCTTATTTTTTTCATCTCCCACGGTACTCAGTGTCGCATAATACATGCCTCGTATGGTGCTTTCCATTTCCTCATCCAATAGTCTTCTTACGGCATTGGCCATTACAAGATACTGGGAAAAAGTCGGAATCTTTTTTGCACTATGTGGTCCCACCTGAACAGTTTTGTTACCTATAGTAAGCATCCTTTTTTGGTCAGACCAGATAGTATTATCGTAACCTATTTTGGGCAGCTCAACAGAAGGCATAGTTTGCCTCAAAAGAACGTCATCGGATATGTTTTTCATTATCGCCTTTATTCTAGTAATTACCTCTTGATGTCTCTTATCTCTTGTGGGCATGTGGCTACACTTTTCTTAGCTTAGATTTCCTGAATGCGTCTAAAGTTATCTGAGTACTTTTTTTATCATTCTCGAAGTCTGATTCATGCTTCTCCTTCGTCTCATGGCTACCGCTCCGATTGGGGGTCTTATCCACAGTTCGTTTATCCGGATAAACTGCCTTTTTTGATGATTTAATGCCTCCGGAAACCTTTCCCTTGGGAGATAACCCCTCTTCTATTTCAGCAGGGTTTGCAATTGCACCTGGATTGGTCATTACAGCCAATTCGTTGCCTATGTATTTTACAGCAAGCCCATTGAAAGCCGATGTCAGTTTTTTTACATCGATTCTGATAGAATCGGATATTGCATCTACTATGAATGGAATGTAGAACTTATAAAGTCTCAGTTTATTCTCATTTTCTTTAATCTTCAATTCCCTCCTTATTTGTGCACTTACTTTTCTATAAAGGTCCGATAAACATGACTTCATATAACGCTTCAAATCACCTTCTGCAGCAATGCTCTCCTTTCCTGCCGTTTTATAAGGGATCTTTGTGGAACAAATGTGAAAGAATATGTGGATAGGCAAATATTCAATCGCTCGATCCGATCTAGTCTCTGCATTTCGAAATTGCTCTTTCACTTCTTTTTTGGAAATGCCCATCTTGTTTATTTCTACCTCAGAGATTACCTCACGCGCGACGTCAGAGCCCTCATCATAAAGGAGAGGTATTTTGTTAGCGAACCTATATAATTTGAAAGATCCCAAGTCTCCTCCATATGCAATACCGCACTCCACTATTGTGGGGCGGTTATTTATGACACATGTCCTTGACGAATATGCAGTCAAGGAAGGCTTCAATATTTTAGCAGCGAGTTGTGTGTGGGGACCTGAATCTTCATTAACATTTTTTCTTAGGACAACAGTGTATTCAGAGGTCATACCTGCAGTCAGAATTTTCTCGCCTATAGGACTCAAATGATCTGTATTTGGTGATTGAAATTTTGTATGCTTACACACGTTCACAACTCTAATTAATTCATGTTCATTATACTTATCAGCCAATTTTAAGTCCAAACCAGCTTTAACGACAATTTCTCTTGCTTTTTCAGCAGACATCTTTTGAAATGAATTGCAGAGCACTCCATGAAGTGTAGTTTTTTGATATGCATGGTTGACAATAGCCTTTCTCAAAGTCTTCAGATCCATGTCTGCAGGATGAGGTAGCACTTCCTTAGCCGGGTTGGGCATCACCGAAGTCCTTCTTTCGAAAGCAACTACTCCTTCGTCTGATTCAAAGTTAAGAACTGCGTAAGGATTAACGACGCTTGTGTGACTTATGTAATCATAAATCTTATTTTTAGTAACCGGAGATAATCTGGCCCGTAACACAGCTTCTACTTTAAAACCAGATTCTCCCTCTATTTCAAGCTCGGTTTTGTTAACAATCCTTCTTGAAAGTACTATTGGTTTGTTAGTTCCTATGTCTGTACGAAGGTCGAAGTAAGACTCAGGTTCATCATGTGATTTGGACCATACTCGAAGGGGATGATCTGTATCTTTTGTAGAAAAAGCGGCAATCATCTTGAGACCCACGCCAAAAAGACCACGCTGCTGTTTTTCCACATATTTGCCTGACGTAAGGAATGAACAGACGGCAACAGGAACTTTCTCAGATGGTATACCTACTCCGTTATCCTTACAAGAAATAATCCACATGTCGTTATCTGGGTCTAGAATTCTTAGTTGTAAATGGATAACCGGGAGGATGTGACTACTTTCGCATGAATCTAAAGCGTTTTCTAGAAGTTCTCTTACGGCCATGTATAAGATTCGCTCACCAGTGAAGCCTGCAAGAGCTGAATTGTCAACGAAAAACTCTGATTCGGCTTTCTTGTCATAACGGATCTTGCTTTTGTAGTTTGAATTTACTTGATGGGAAGAGCCAACGTTCTCAGAGTCTTTGTTTATGACCTCTACAGTTGTCTTATTTTTCAAATATGCAAGATTGTCCTGAATCTAAATTTAACTTTTTACAATATTATACTCCTTACCTGTCATTTGGAGAATTTTAACAATCTGACCCGTATGGGGTCGTGGCTTTTTTCAATTCTACTAATTTGTGAGAGTCAAATTGTATCAAGACTCTTTTCGAGCCCTTTAATATAACAACAAAATCTGAACCAGAGCCTACTATCAGTCCTCCAACAAGATCTCTAAGCTTTTCCATATATCTGGTAAATCATGTTTCTCATTAAAGTTTTATTTATTTTTGAACCGAGAAGTCCACCTAAGGGGTTTACATCTGTTATATACACACAAATGACCATAATCTCATGAAAATTTTTAGTTTAAGGACATCATTTTACTCTATGTGTTCTACTGTCGATATATTGACGGTAAATCATGCAATTGAATGGTACTATGGATAGTCCTTATTTGCCCAATAGCAAGGTATTCCACCAGTTTAGAATCCAATTGTGCTAGACATGTAGTTAAGACCATTGCAAGTCAAATTGATTTTGCTCTATTAACCTTACAAACTTCCGTCAGGCACTCTGCTTTCAGCTCGAAATATTTGTCCGCGCGTATGTACGTACTCGACATCTCGTTAGACACAAGTTAAAGATAATAGTTCCTGTCAAAGATCCTTAAACCGATCCATGGACGTAGAAAAAAGGTTAGATCTGGTTAAGAAACAACCAACAGAAGAAGTAGTGCTGTTAGATGAACTCCGAAAAATATTTGAGACCGTAAACAGGCCCAGACATTATATCGGATTAGAAATCTCAGGGAAATTACATTTGGGAAGCTTGATTTTGACGGGATACAAGATCAACGATTTTTTAAACGCTCAGGTTGAATGTAATGTCTTTTTAGCCGACTGGCACACTTATATTAATAATAAGCTAGATCGTGACTGGGAAAAAATAAAGGAAGTGTCAGAATACTATTCTGAGGCGTTTAAATTCTTTTGTCCTGGTGTAAACGTAATAATGGGATCATCTATGTACGATACCTCCAATGAATATTGGAAAGATTTTGTTAAGTTCTCTAAACACATGACATTATCAAGGACAATGCGAGCCTTGACTATAATGGGAAGGACAGAGAAAGAGAATCTTGATTTTTCGCAGCTGCTGTATCCTTCAATGCAATCTGTAGATATAAGAACCCTTGACCTAGACATAGTTCATGCAGGCCTAGATCAACGAAAGATCCATATGCTCGTCAGAGAGATATTTCCAAAGTTAGGTTGGAAAGTTCCAGTTTCGGTACATCATCATCTATTACCTGGACTCTCAGAACCGTCAAAACTGGGGCTCACCGAAGATTCTACTCAGGATTCTAGTATCTCTAGTAAAATGAGTAAAAGTCAACCGTCAAGTAGTATCACTATCCACGATAACGAAGCCGCCATACGGAATAAGATAAATAAAGGCTATTGCCCGGTAGGAATTTCCCAGAATAATCCTATACTGGAGATCATTCGTTACGTAATATTTCATGAGTTCTCAGAGTTCGAAATCGAAAGAGATAGCAAGTATGGAGGGAACATTACGTATATCGATCCCTCGGAATTAGAGACTGACTATCAGGGTAAAAAAATCCATCCCATGGATCTAAAGAACGCTACCTCTCGTTATGTCAACAAGATAATTGATCCTATCCGTAAACATTTTAGTAGGTGGAGTATTATAGATGATCTATAAAAACAAACATAAATTATACGCTTCTGAATTTTTATCCAAGAATCATCCGAAGGATTAAAGAGATGTCAAAATAACTTAAAGTATTTTGGAAAACTCATGTGATCTGCTAATTACCAACGGATTGCTTGTAATACCGACCCAAGGAGTAGTCGGCACAAACATCCTTATTGAAAATGGGAAGATCAAGGCAACCAGGAAATCCATTGACAACGTCCACGCATCTAGGGTGGTAGATGCGTCAAAGAAGTATGTGCTTCCTGGGATAATTGATCCGCATGTCCACTATGGCGTTTTTACCCCTGTAGACAGGGCGGCAATAACCGAATCACGGTCAGCCGCAATCGGAGGTATAACTACTATGATTCGTATGTTAAGGTTGTGCGGTACGTATAGAAGCATACTGAAGCACCTTGAAGTTAGTAGGAGATCCCACATAGTAGATTATCGGATCCATGCTTCCATCATGGATCAAGCACAGGTCCATGAAATGCCATTCCTTACTAGCTTAGGGATCAACTCCTTTAAAATCTACATGAATCTTGGTTCTGATTTCAATCGAATTCTTGCTGATCTCGAACCTGGCAGATCAAATCTGAATGAAATAGAAGTCAATATGGCCGATGGTAATGTTTTTGAAATTGTAAAAAAAGGATCTCAATTGGGTTCGGTACTTTTAGTGCATGCGGAAGACCATGTTGAATGTTCAAAGCGGATGAAGGAGTTGAGCAAGATAAGAGTGACTGGTCGACCAAAATTCTTAGAATTTTGGTCGAACTCAAGACCCACATCGTCAGAAGTAAAATCAATAAATAAAATAACAAAGATGGCTTTAACATGCGGATCTAAATTATACTTCGTTCATATAGGTTCCTCAGATGCCTTACAATCAATTGTAAAAAGTAGGAAAAGGTATAGGAACTTAACGATTTGGGCTGAAACATGTCCACATTATTTGACTCATACTACCGAATATGACAAAATTATTGGCAAAGTTGTACCTCCACTTAGATCCAAGTCGGATGTGCGAAAGTTATGGGGAGCAATAAAAAATGGTCTAATTGATACTATAGGAACGGATCATGTCGCAAATAAACTGAACATGAAAGTTGTGGATCATGACATATGGAAATCCTTGGCAGGATTTCCCGGCCTTGCAACCATGTTACCTGTAATGTTAAGCGAAGGGGTAAACAAGAACAGGATCCCACTTGAACGAGTATCAGAAGTATGCAGCTACAACACCGCAAGAATATTTGGAATGTACCCAAAGAAGGGGACAATTAAATGTGGATCAGATGCAGATTTGACGATCGTCGATATGGAAAAGGAGCAAATTGTGACACCCGATTTGTTACAATCTTATTCAGATTATACCATTTATGATGGATGGAAGTTACGTGGGTGGCCCACCATGACGATAGTTAGGGGCAAGATCGTTATGGAAAATGGATATGTTGATCCATCAGCAATAGGATATGGGGAACAAGTAGCTACGGAAGGAACATAATTAGACCCCATGAAATAATGTCTCATCGTTTGAATTCCTTCGTAACTTACTAAATAATCTCCAATTGTAGATCGGAATGGGGGATACTGTTTATATTCCAATAATGTAAATGTGACAGATATTACCCCTTGACAAGCATTATGGAGATTCACCGCTTGAAAAAGTATTTTGTGATTTCGGGTGGAATTCTCTCTTCATTAAGATTGGGACGGAAACAATATAGGAAAGCGGTAGATGATGTGACACTTACATTACGCAGAGGAAAAGTGCTTGTTCTTGTGGGTGAATCAGGCTCTGGTAAAACTACATTGGCGCGATTAATGCTAAGGGCAGTAGAATCTGACTCTGGTTCCATCATATTTGATGGACATGACATCACCAATAAGTCAGAGAAGGAGCTAAAATATTTCAGAAAGAAAGTACAAATGATTCATCAAGATCCGTACACCTCTCTTAATCCCCGGATGACTATTTTGGACATTGTAAAAGAACCTCTGGACATATTTTATAAACATTACTCAAATAAAGAACGTATCGAAATTGTGTTAAAAACATTGGCTGATGTTTTCTTGGATCCCGCTATAGAAACATCTGCGAAGTATCCTTATATGTTATCAGGAGGCCAGCGACAGCGAGTCGCCCTAGCCAGGGCTTTGGTTCTCATGCCAGAATTGATTATTGCAGATGAGCCTGTGTCAATGTTAGATGTTTCGATTAGATCTGAAATACTGCACCTTATGAAAAAATTAAGCAATGAGCGCGAAATAACTTATCTCTATATAACTCACGACTTGGCTACATCAAGATATATCGGAGATGAAATATCTGTAATGTACGCCGGAAAAATAGTCGAAATGGGACCAGCGGAAGGAGTTTTATCAAAGCCTCTTCATCCATATACGCAAGCTCTGATTCAAGCTGTTTCAGAGCCTGACCTATCCAATCTTTCCGCGGAAAGAATCATACCCATCAAGTCCGAAAATAATACCATACCTGCGAAGGGATGTAAGTTCTACAACCGGTGTCTCTATTCAATGGATATCTGTAAGGTTGAACCTCGAGAAAGGGAAGTTGAAGAAAAACACTGGGTATCTTGTTATCTTTACGACAAAGAGAATCTCTCGAAGTGAGATTATTGCGTTTAGTCCTATTTACAGGTGTCCTTTCTTAACATGATCACTGAGAATTCCTTTCAAATGAGGCAACTTTGTCCTAGACGGAGAAAATAAGAATAAGGATGAAATCTATAATCCTCTATTGGTTAAAGGAACTTATTGGTAATTATGTTGATTTCAACTGGTTTAATGGAAGTCAAGATTAGATTTTCATGAATTGTTGCATATTGTCTAAGAAATAATAAGAGTTCCAGTAAAGTACTAATATCGTGATGAATATTAGAAATAAATGAAAAATAATATGGCGATGCAGAATAATAGAGAAACTGTCACTCGCTGATATATCTCCTGTTTGACATTATCTCTTCTACGAACATACACTTCCTATACCATTTTCTCTCACTTAGTTGAAATGGTATTTTGAGCTTAAAGTTGCATCAAAGTGCGTTGTGGCGAAGCATACAAATATGATTCGTCCTATTTGGTCGAATGTTCAAGATGCGATAATTTTGGATGGAAATTCATGGTATATTTTACTTTACGTTCAAGGTCAAAGTTCGAGAAAAATAAGAATGCGTTTCTTGTACATTGGACCAATGAACATTTCAGATTAAGTTAACAATGTCTATCCTTTCTTGAATTCAATAAAACAATATATAGAAAAGACAAACTGACTTTTCCATCTTTATTTAAGATCTTGTTGCAGATGAATACAATAAACATACACAAAAAGAACTTCTAATTCGTGAAAACATCTTTCAGCCAACCGGAACAGAAGGTCCTCGTATAAAGGGAGACAGTCTTTCATGCTAAGGTTTAGGCTTCTTTGTAGTAGAACCTCAATTATTGAATTCGTATTTGCAATGACATACATGCGGAACGCTATCACTGAATTCTGAATAATGACTCCCGTATCACAATTGCACGTTTACCGCTTTGAAGGTTTATTGTTACTATGTCCCCCGAAAAACAGTTTTCCAATTTGACGGTAGCGTAAGTCTATCAGCTGCTAAATTGACGTACAATTACCATAACTATTCCTGATGCTGAGAGCAATTGAAAAAACTTCACACAGAGCGTTTCTGACAATTGATAATAGAAGTCATTAGTAATGATGCCGCAGTCTACACAAGTATCACAAATTGCCTAAGGCGAGAAGCTCAAATCTAGTTAATTTCAAGAAATACGGAGCAGAAATAATTACCGAAATTCGCATTGAATTCTATACTTCTGTTTCTTTAATTTGTTCGATCAAATCCCTAATCATTACCGGTTTGTGAAAAAAATCCCGGGCATTCCATATTGGAAACAGTGTAAGGAATTCCTCGTCGTGCGCATTAGAATCAGACATAAAACATACCTTTACTTTACCATCGAGATCTCTTATTTTTTCATATAGCGCAAATCCATCCATATGTGGTAATCCTACGTCCAGAATCAAGAGATCATAAATTCCTGATTTGAAATTGGACAATACTGTTTCAGGATCATTACATGTGTCAGCTGAATAACCAGAATTTTCTAACCCTTCCCTTATCTCATCCGTTGTCTTGGTTTCATCGTCAACGACTAAAATTCTCCTTTGCATCGGGTCTTAAAAATTTTATTTGACTCACCTAATAATTTATTTCGTGAATCTTTTTTCATATGTACACAAAAATCTTATAACTAAAATTAGATAATGATCCTTAGAATTGTATTAATTCGTGATATTTCATTAAAACAGAAAGAAAAAAATTCAGTTTTGGTTATGGACAACCTTCCATCTTTTGAATAAAGTATCCTTTTTCTTTAATTCCACTCTCAACCATAGCTGTGGCCTCTTGGATATGACAGAATTGGCACTCTTCCTGAGTCATTTTCTGTGCTCCCTGCCCCACAGCATTCAGAAATTCCTTTCCATACTCTATGGCCTTTTCGTGTGGAGAAGATTTTTCAACTATTACATCAAAATGCATTGTCTTCCCGTCTTTTTTTGTAACATAGGTATCGTATACAGCACATTCCATAAGCATACTCTTCAAATACTCTATTTATTCCATTTCTTTGTGGATGCATCTTCCACAGGCTTGGTCTATGAGTTCTGACCAGGTAATGCAAACTCAAGGAAATATACACGAGCCAGAAAAAACCGACTTTGGACATCTGGTATTATAATAAATAAGTCCTTCTACAAATATGTGTAGTGCATCTTTCCAAACAAGATGAGAAGGCACTTGATGGAGAATTTGGCTCTTCATTTTCAGTTGCATATAAGATATTGCTGGCAATTGGAGAAGCCACGGAAGCTGAAAAATTAGTGCGAATAAAATGGGCTCACATTTCAGGAGTTAATTACAATACGATAGGGGACGCGGGGCTTAAATTTCTGACGGAGTTGAGCAAAGATGCCAGAGTTTCGGTACAAACTACGCTAAATCCAATGGGCTACGACAAACATAAGAAATCAATAATTTCGGAGGAGTTTCAAGATAAGCAAACAAGTATTGTCGAATCGTATATGAAGATGGGAATTTTTCCATCATTTTCATGCGTCCCATACGAAATCTTCGATCTACCACGAAAAGGCACCCCTGTGAGCTTTGCAGAAAGCAGCGCTGCCATTATGGCCAACTCTATGTACGGATTGCTAACAAATAGGGAAAGTGCCCTCAGTGCATTGGCTAGTGCCATTACCGGAAAAGCACCATACTCAGAACTTCATAATGCGGATCTGCGACGACCAACAGCTCAAGTTAAAGTTGACACGCCTCTCTCCAATGAATTGGATTATGGCTTACTTGGTTACTTCGCAGGTAATGCTATAAGCAAAAGTTGTGTATCTCTGGGCTGTCATGGGAAAGACCTGAACATAATGAAGGCCAAATCTTTATCTGCTGCACTTGGAACTACCGGATCTTGTGGAATGTTCACCCAAGAAGAAACTAACAGTGAAAAAATTGGGTTTGGAAAAAAGGAAAAGGACAGTGTTAGAGATGAGTTGAACACGACAGATAACGGGGACCTTATTGCACTCGGGAGTCCTCAATTAGGCATAAACGAGTTAGAATTAATATCAAAGAGTGTAGTTGGCAAGAAATTCTCAAAACCTTGCATGATCTTTTGTCCCCGTGCCATTTTTAACGAAGCCTTCAAGTTGGGCATAGCTCAGCAGATCGAGAATGCTGGAGGAAATCTAATTTGTGATGCCTGCACATGTCTCACTCCTCTAATAACCAGTGAAGAATATGATGGAATAATCACAAACAGTATAAAGGCATCTTATTACTTTAACAAGTTTAATCGGATCCCAGTGTGTCTAAAAGATTTGAAAACCATTCTGAAAGAGCATCTGAAATAATTTGATAGAGTGTGTCAAGTGTAGAAAAATTGTCGGAGGGATAGGCGCGGGAAGGATCGTTTACACGAAGAACCCCCTCAATTTTCTGTCGTCAGTTGATACGCATACTGGTGTGGTATCTGATCCTTCACATGATTTAATCGGAGTCTCTCTGAAGAATAGTATTTTGATTTTTCCGTATGCAATAGGGAGTAGTGTAGGTGCCTATTCCATATTTGCTCTGAAAGCAAATGGTGTTGCACCGTCGGGAATTATATGTACTATTAAGGTAGATATCACTACTGCATCAGGATGTGCTATAGCAGGCATACCGTTAGCCCAGACCATTAAAGGGGATCAACTACAGGGACTATCGGATAACTTTGAAGCGATATTAGACGCAAATATTGGTTCATTAAAGATCAATAAAGTTTAAGTTATTACTGCATTAACCGAAAATTGGTGTGTGGCATTTGACGGGCGAACGGACTACCTGATCTAGTTGGTGGAATGAAGAGAAAAGTCCACACACCGACTGCTGTGGAATCCTAATCAAAGCCAAGTAAATGATATAAAGACAGAAAGCTAGAGGTTAATCTAATAATATGTTTGCGCATAGTACTATACTGCCTAAGCAGGGTTTATGTCTCATTATTTCGTATCTTGCTCAAAAACCCCATAATTTCAATAATTTCCATTTTCAAATTATTTGCCTTCCGGAGAATTCAGTAACGTGTCATTGTTTAACTTAACCGTAGCAATTACCAGTAGCCGAAGAGCAACCGAACTTGCACATCTAATAAAGACATTCGGTGGAATTCCGTATATCGTTCCCACGATAGGTATTGCGGATGCTCATCCAATTTCAAATGAAGTTGATTTTTTTATCAATACTGTACTTAGAGATAAGATTGACTATTTCGTCTTCATGACTGGTCCAAGTATTCATTATTTTTTTAGAATTGCTTCAAATTTGGGAGTGAAAGAAGAACTTGTCTCAGTCATTCGTGGCTCTACTGTCGTCTCAAGGAGCGATAAGCCATCCCACGTACTCCGTAGTTTTGGAATCTATACCGATCTTATTCCAGACGAAAATACTGAAAGGGGAATACTGAAATTGCTTAAAGGAAGAGATATGAAAGACAAAAAAATTGCTATCATATGGCATGGAGCCAGTAGCAGAACATTCAAAATGGAATTAGAATCTGAGGGAGCTAGTGTTTTGGAGCTATCGTCGTATTCCTACTCATTATCGCTTGATGAATCGGCAGATGCCATCTTGAAACAAATGGGATACAAATACCTGAAGCCGAAAATCGAAACTATTCTAAAGCTCATTGACGACGCAGCTGGTGGTCTTATTGACGTAATTACTTTTACAAGTCCGCCGTCGGTATTAGAACTGATGAAGATTGCAGATATCCATAATTACAGAGAATCGTTGTTGTCTTCTTTGAATCAAAGAGTAATAGTCACTTCAGTAGGCCCATCGACTACCGAATCATTAAACCGGAATGGGATAACTGTTGATGTAATGCCTAGCGTATACAAGATGGGTCCAATGGTAAAGGCACTTTCTGATTATGTCTCACTGCAAGGGCAGCAAAATCCAAAGTTAGGAAAGCTGATGAAGGATGGGAAGCTGTGATGTATTATGAGAATATTCTCGTAAGTAGACCCATCAAAATTACGGTTGTTGAAGGGCGTAGACTACAATATACATATTACTTTTTATTAGGAAATCTGCAGTAGTACTATATTGACTAGCTTCTGTCCTGAATGCGGTGGAGAACTAAAATTTGATATTTCGACGAAGAATTTTATTTGTAGTAGTTGTGGTCTTTATGCGTCAAGGGAAAAAATTGATGAACTGAGGGATAAGACACAACAGAAATCCAATTCTGATGATAGAAGAAAACACGACGACTACCTTGATTGGTGGCAATCATCCAAGAAGGACAAGCAAAAGCAATAGAGACTCGCTGGTATAACTTATTCTATGCTACGCTTCAAACTGGGTGCCAGGTATGTCATGTACTTCTTTTTTAAGTGACACTAGTTGATCTTCTTTTCTTGTCTTAAGAACAGTCATTAATTCAGTTTCTAAGATCCTGGGCAATTTTCGGATTTTATTTTCTCCTATTTCTCGCATTTGATCTAAATCCTTCGCTCGAATCTTCAATATTAGGTCAAATCTTCCATGCATTTCATGTATCTCTAATACTTCATCGATCTTTAGTAAACCTTCTGTAACTTCGTCTGCAAAACCAGGTTCAATGTTTATGCCCATAAATGCAAGATGGTCATAGCCGAGCATATTGTTATCTACAGATATGGTAAATTTTTTGATCAAACCATCTGCGATCAGTCTCCTTACTCGGATATGCACCGTCGCGTCGGAAATGCCGATCTGTTTGGCTACTTCAACAAAGGGCATAGAAGAATCCTTACTTAGCATATAAATAATCTTAAGATTAATCTCGTCTAAAAGATCACGGTTAAAATGCAAAGCGAGTAAACGTAATGTGAACTATGTGGTTTAAATGCTTTTGGAAAGAGATTTAAACGATTTCTAGTTTTTTCAAAATAATGTGTATAAATTAGGTATTAATGTAGCTTATATTCACGATTAATATGAATTCATTGGCTTTACAAATATGTAATAAATGCAACAAGAATGATGCCATTTACAAGCGATATTATTCTGGAGAGATTTTATGCAAATCCTGTTTCCTGCGATCTGTCGAACACAAAGTTAAAAAGACAATAGCCAAGTTCTCGATGGTCAAATACGGAGAGATAGTTGCTATTGCAGTATCGGGGGGCAAAGATAGTCTTACTCTTCTTTACATCTTAAGCCAAATATTCAAATTAAATGAATCGGGTAAATTGATAGCCGTAACAGTGGATGAAGGTATCGATGGGTATCGTGATGAATCTCTTAGAATTGTGAAGGAGTTTTGCTCAGAATTGGAGGTGGAGAACAGAATTATGAGCTATAAAGAACTATTTGGAACTGGGATGGACGAAGCAATGAGGCTGAGAAAATCAGAGAAAACCTCGTCTTGTTCGATGTGCGGTACATTTAGACGACGTGCTCTGGACGTACTAGCTGAATCGTGTGGCGCCGACGTGATTGCCACCGGACACAATCTAGACGATCATATACAGACTTTTTTCATCAATATGTTTTCTGGAGACGTTGAAAGAATAGGATGGACATACCCAGAACCCGTAGTGTATGGCTCATCGGGTATAAAAAAAATCAAACCATTTTTAGGCCTTTACGAAAAAGAGATCATATTTTATGCCCAACACAGAAAGATTCCTTTTCAATCGGAAGAATGTCCCTATATGAATGAAAGCATAAGAAGTGACATAAGACTATTCCTCAATAGGCTTGAAGTATCGCATCCGGGAGTAAAGTACAGTATGTACAATTCTGTCCTCAAAATTTCAGAGGGATTAAAGAATCGAAGCACTACTAAAAAGTCTGTGCAGTGCATAGTCTGTCAAAGAAATTCGACCAGTACATTCTGCTCTGTATGTAAGACTGTGGCAATGCTTTCGAACAATATAGACTCTGGCAAATAACTGTAATCTTGCTTATTGTATAGCGTCCAGTTATAATGGTGATATACAAATATAGCGAATAAGTACATAATATTATGCGGTAGCAGGGAGGGTCGGGGTGTTAGCCGTACCCCATTCCAGAAATCGGCTTTATGCTGGGATCAGTAACTGCTGGGTAAATCTTTGGATGGAAAGTTCCTACTTACCTTGCGGATATGATATCACGCCGTGTCGGATGGGTGTGAACAGCATGCTACACGAAGGTGAAGCCATGACTGTGAATCGTCGAAATGGGTGAGGTCCGGGAGGGAGCAACCCTAAGGCGGCGTGTCCATGCTAGCACGTCTACGTGTTTGATCTTGTAGGGTTAGAGATTGGGCATTGCATTTAAAGTGGTACCGGTAGTCTGCTACCGCATAAGATTTGAACTAATTATACGGTCCACGTAAAAGATGTAAGTAACATATGGCAAACACAAGAAACTGGGCTCAACTAACTAACCAGTTCACAAAACGAAATATCAGAGCCAATGACTTATCTGCATGAAATTTTCTACGGGTTCCTTCTTTAATAGCTTTATTAGAGATAGCGCTTGAGGAACAGATAACATAGGTTTATGAAAATGGTTGTCTGTACTAATTCTAGGACATGCTACTTGTACAAAGACGTCAATCCCAGTGAAAATTCTAATTCTTTCATCAGTTATTTCATTCATGACAATGAGCTGGACAGACTTTCCTAAATTTTCAAAAGTTTTTTTAAGATTTAGAGCTTTGAGGTGGGCGAATTGTCCCTCTTTTATTCCGATAATGATGCCAATAGAATTCGCGTCTAGCGACTTGTAGACCGATAATATTGCTTTTTTCTGAAGTTTATTAGCAATATCGCTCACGTCAGAAAACTCTTCAAAGTAGGGATCAAGCATGAACGTTGGTTTCTGTGTCGCTATTGCAATTCCCGCTGAATGGAAGACACTCTGACCAAGAAAAATGTACGCATCAACACTATTTTGCACGTCGTATGCCGGATAGAATTCGCATCCAAACACTTGGGCTTCATTTAGCTGCCCTTTTCCACTTCCAATTACTACATTATAGCCGTGTTCTTCAAAAATTTCTTTAACTCGATCAATGGCACAGAGATGTTGACTGCTTGTAACTAGAGAAATGTTGCGAATGTTCTGTCGCTTCAGCTCTAAAGCACATTTGGCGGCAATATTTTCAAAACTTATATCATCGTAGGCATCAATCATCACGATTTTATCGCCAAATGATTTCATAGAAATTGTGTGGCCAATATTGAACAAAATGTCGGCACCAACTACTTCAGCTGCGTGGGTATTTAGATCACACGAACCCCAAGAATTATCACCAATTATGTAAGCTGGTATATGACATGATTCTGTGATTTTCTCTGCAGAATTCTGAATTTTATGCATGAGAGCATCAGGACCAGAAAGAGCGACTGAACGAGGTTTTCTTGTGGCTATTACAGAAAAAATTGTTTCTTCGTCGATCGATATCAACTTAATAAACTCACTCCAATGGGTGTCATTTAATTCAGCATTCCTGTTGCATTCTTATGCCATAAAATTGGAATGGATAAATCAATTTAAATCATGCTAATCGTTTATAGGCTCTACAAAAAGCGAGTTCTGTCAATGAATCACATTCTATGGGAATTGTCATTGTACAGTTCATTCTTTTTTATAGCAATTGCTCATGAAATTAACTAGTCGCTAGTTGAACGTGCTTCAAACTTTCATTCGCATGCAACATCAAATATAGCAATATGTCTCAACATAGTTACAGATCCACACTAACGCATAATGACCGGAAAGCCAAGAACAACGAAAATTTTTCTTATAACCTAGCAACGTATAGAGCATTCTTGTCTTTAAACATTCTGTTTGTATCGTGGCTATAGTTAACTTTTACTAATTATAGTCTAATTTAGTCAAGTTATGTTGTGTATGGTTGCTGAATGAATGGCATGCGACGGGTAATAATCCCGATAGACGTATCTACTCATCCAGAAACCATTGAAATTTGATGTCAGAATCAGTCATTTCCTCGCAATCATCTGTATTTGATAATGGATGGGATGTTAGTAATCTCATCAACTATACTAGAACTCACAGAGGTCATGATTACGAAAATGTGTAAAGACCATCATTGATAGTCAGTTTTTTCTTCGAGTCTCACTTTCGTGAATCATTCATGATCTAAGGTATAGATGAGCGGATAAGAGAATCTACTGTAATGTATCGAGTTAGTTTTCAGATGGAGTTCATCGCTATTCAGTGCTAACGGAATAGGAACTACTCAAAAAATCTGGCATAATCCCAGAGCCTTCAATTCTATTTACCACTATTCTTTGTCTGTCAGGCTGAATTCCTATTTTAATTTTCTTCTTGCCATTTTGAGCATGGAAGTATTGCTCAAAAGTTATCTGCATCGAGCTAGATCTAAGTGATTCCGGAATTTGCGGATTCATCTCCACTGTATTGTCAATCATATTCATCTTACTCCCTACCATTAGTTCACGAAAAGCGTATACATACATTCCCACGGACCAGGCCTGAAGTATGCAAGAATTGAACGGTTCTGGCCTATCCCCACGGTAGGTTTCAGCAAACATGCCATTTTCAGAAAGAATGCGGTCTGCCATGGAAGATAGATATTGGACAGCTTTTTCAGTTCTTGAAGACATGATTTCGCTAATGGCCGCCCATCCGGTAACAAGTGGCCAAACAGCTCCATCGTGGTATAAAGAAGGATGGTATTTAGGATCAAGCGAGCTTAACGTTCTAATTCCCCAAGATGTGGTCAGGTCTTCTCCTTCAACTCGGTTTAGAACTGATCTAATTTTTTCTGTCTCAGACACAGCTCCTGTCAAAACGAATATCAACGGATTGGGACGAATGCTGTCATCCTTAGATCCGTCTCTTCTTATGGTATCGTAATAATACCCTATTTTTGGTTCCCAATATTCCTTATCTATTTTTGACTTTAATTTATCTGCCGCTTTATCCCACTTCTTTTTACTCACTAGATCACCGACGAGTCCCGCTAACTCGCTTCCTGACATCAAACTTTCATAGAACAAACCTTGGACATCATTCGCATTCTTTCTTCTGTCAATATGATCCATCCATGTCGAATCTTGGATTGGCAGTTTTTCAGCTGTTCCAGAAAAACCGTGTTCCACCAGTCCGTCTTTATCGACATCCTTCAAAAATCCCCAGTTTATTAGATCCGTAATTGTCTTCCATCTTCTTTTTAGGTATGCCAGATCTCCTGTTCCATAAACGTATTGCTTTATTGCCCAAGGAAACAAGAAAGTGGAATCTGCGGATCCGTATGTCGTATTATGAAGAAATGATTTTCCACTAATTATCATGGGAAGTTCTCCTTTTAGGGCTTGCTTAGAATTAGATTTTGCTTGATGTTTCAAAAAATTTTCAATAACTTGGAAGGCAAAATCATATTCACCCAGGGACAAATATCCTCTTAATGACCATCCCGTGTCTCTTGCCCAATAATTTGGAAATCGAGGTAAACCTGCACTAATGCCAGGTCCAAGTTTATCGTAGTCAGCTTTCAAATATTCTAGGCTATTTTTTGCTTTTTCGAATGCCTTAATTAGCTTAAGAATCAGGAGATCTGAATTGGAAGTACAACTAACATTCAGGGTATTTTCTGAAAATTGAATAAAATGATTCCTCGTATCGTCAAAAAGTTTCGTATAGTTTTCGCGCATAAATTTAAATTCATTTAAACAATCTCGTGGACTGGTAAAACTCCCCACACCAGCTAGTGCAATTTCCTTTGTCTGACCTTCTTCGAGTTCCAGATCATACGATAACTCTAGATCGTTATCAAAAGAATCTGTAAGAATTCGAAACGGTTTCATAGATTTGGGAGCTACCCCGATAGTTCCAAAATAGTGCGCGACCTCCTTCTTTGCGAATGTCCTAATCTGTAAGCAATTCTCCGATTTATAATACTTGGAAACATTACTCTGAGAGATCGCCGCTAGTCCGTAACTCGTTATATTTCCGTCGATCAAAAAATGAACGCGTAGCTTCCGTTTAGAATACAATTTATTATCCGGAATAAGACCTACCAAGTCGCCGCTGATCTTATCAAAATTGAATTCAAGTTTCATGATAAATCCTTTACTGTTTATTGGTACGAACAAAGTTCTCTTAACTTCTATTCCAACAACTTCATGCCGTGTATAGAGAACACCGCCCTCATGTTTTGATGCAACCACAAAGTTGGGCAATCTTTTACGAACACCATCATCAACTGACACTTCAACAATTATTCTACCGAAGGCTCTAGCGGGAG
The DNA here is from genome assembly GCA_038201105.1 of Nitrososphaera sp. Taxonomy (GTDB): domain Archaea; phylum Thermoproteota; class Nitrososphaeria; order Nitrososphaerales; family Nitrososphaeraceae; genus TA-21. The sequence continues at coordinate 39,531 of JBBRRH010000003.1, forward strand.
GAACGTAAAGACCACCATTGTCATATCTAGCTCCCATCCATGTCCAATTGGCAGAAAGGGAACCATTAGAGGAACATACTATGTAAGCCTTCCGACCAGACAGGATCAAAGGCGTGGTGAAGTTCTTGAATATCGTATCCTCGCCAGTAGAGAATATGTCAGTCTCATCTGACACATTCGTAGGAATAAGCACTTTTTCTTTTTTATTACCTACATGGTCGGTGAACGTGAATGGTACTATGATCTGTTCAAATCCTTCGAGCTTACTCAATATGACGATCTTGTGCCTCTTGCCCTCATCAAGGTCCACCCCAATTATCAGAAATCTCGCGCTCTGAAATGGTTTGAACGATATAGGTCTAGATTCTGACAAAACGGTGGCATTCACCAAGTCATCCGAAGTTGCAATCAAGATTGATTTTTTATGAATAGGCAATTCGTCTACGTAGATATCTAATCCAACTATGTTTCCTCCTAAGGGAACAGGGGGGTTTAGAAGTGAAAAAATGAATCCACATTCCTTATTATTATTCCCGGCATTCACTATTGCGTTTTTCAGACTACCCTCTATGTATGATAACACCGTATGAGTTCTGTCAAGAGTCCTTGTCATTCAAAATCTCCGTCTAAACAGAAGTTAACATCTCTTTCAGAGCCCGCACACATATAGAAGCACAAAATATCTATTAAAACTATTTTGTCCAAACTATTTGATGTCACTAATCAACACAACTTCACGTATATCTCCTCATTTGGCAGACGAGATTCTCCTTAACAAACACTACAGAATAGGATAATCTTCCGACTGACTCAAAAGGGTTAAAAAACGATGCAATATTTGTTTGGGTATTGATCTTGCTCAAGAATGTAGAAATCCAAAAGAGAGGTCAAGTCAAGATAATGGGCATTCTAAATGCTAGCCCAGAATCATTCTACAAAAAGTCTATAGCAATAGATTCAGAATCGATATCGCAGCGTGCAAAGGAATTGGAATTAGAAGGGGCAGATATTATAGACATAGGCACAATGTCTACAGCTCCTTATCTTGATACAATGATACCCGAAAGGGTAGAAGGAGAAAGGATGAGATGCGCAATAGAAGCTGTGAAGGGAGCAACAAATTTACCAGTATCTATAGATACACCACGAGCTGCGGTAGCTCAGTTATCTATTGAATTGGGAGCTGATCTCATCAACGATGTCGGCGGTCTTGTACATGATAAGAAAATGGCCGACGTCGTATCGCAATCAGGACTTCCAATAATAATCGGCGCTTTTGGTGGACATGGTCGTCCACGATGTAACTTTGGCAATGTCCGTGAAACTATTGGTTTATTAAGGAAAAGTATTGAAATTGCCAATTTGAAGATGATCTCAGATGAGAATATTATTGTCGATCCTTCAATTGGGTTCTTTAGGAAGGATGGGAGAAATCCTTTTTTTACAAAAATTACAAAACGTGAATGGTATCAAAGGGACTTGGATATCATATCTGACCTGGAAAAACTGGATGCACTTTCTAAGCCTGTTTGTATTTCGGTGTCAAATAAATCATTCATAGGTCATGTCTTGCGTCTTAATGCGGATGAGAGGATTATTCCATCAGTAGTTTTCGAATTGCTATGTTTTTTAAAAGGTGCGTCAATTATTCGCACACACAATGTTAGAGAAATTAAATTAGCTTTGAAAGCTCTTACTTTATTGCCCTCCACTATAACAGATAATCGTTTTGATCCTGATTCGTTTTATAAACCACGTTTGTTTGACAGCACTGCCTCACGTGAAAATCTGCGACAAAAAGGCTTATAATCCCTAAAAATGTCTATAAATTAAGGATATATTGGCTATAAGAGAAGGATTAACTTTTGACGATGTTCTTCTGATTCCTAAAAGATCACCTATAATTTCTAGGTCTCAAACTCAACTGAAAACTCGACTGTCGAGGAACATTACATTGAACATTCCGCTTGTCAGCGCAAATATGGACACTGTGACTGAATCCAGCATGGCTATTGCATTAGCGCGAGAAGGGGGAATAGGTGTTATTCATAGGTTCATGACAATTGAAGATCAAGTCGACGAAGTACTTAAAGTGAAAAGATCCGAATCTGTAATTATAGAACAACCATACACGATTTCGTCAGATAAGACGGCATTAGATGCTAGAAAAATGATGCAAGAGTGCGGGGTCTCGGGCTTGCTTGTGATGAAAGAAAACAATGGAGAACTTGCGGGAATTATAACCCGCCGTGACATAATGTTTCTGGACGCCATGAACACAAACATCACTGAAGTCATGACAAAAGATGTTATCACCGTCAAAACTGGAATAACTATTGAAGAAGCAAAAGAAATCTTGCATAAGCATCGGATTGAAAAACTTCCCGTACTGGATATTTCAAAAAAGATAATTGGTCTTATTACCAGTAAAGACATTTTAAAGATGGAAAGGTTTCCGTTAGCGTCCAAGGACAAGAAGGGTAGGTTACTAGTCGGGGCCGCGGTCGGTGTAAAGGGCGATTATCTGGAGAGGGCTGAAGCACTGCTTGAAGCGGGTGCTGATGTTATAGTAGTTGACATCGCGCATGGCCACAGTAATAACGCTATAAATACAGTTGATATGATAAAAAAGGCATTTCCAAAATGCGAACTAATTGCCGGAAATGTTGCGACCGGAGAAGGTGCAAGGGATTTGATCAATGCTGGAGTAGATGCCGTAAAAGTAGGAGTTGGTTCTGGTTCGATTTGTATAACTCGCATAGTTACAGGCTCAGGTGTCCCTCAATTAACTGCTGTTATTGATACTGTTAAAGTTGCTAGCGAATTCAATATACCTGTTATTTCGGATGGTGGAATAAGAACGTCTGGAGATGCTATTAAGGCACTTGCTGCTGGTGCATCCTCTGTAATGGTTGGAAGCATATTTGGAGGGACCGATGAAAGTCCAGGCAAGACCATAGTAAGACACGGAAAAAAATTCAAGATGTACAGGGGCATGGCATCTTTTTATGCTTCCTTGGGAAGAAAATATCGAGAAGAAGGAGCCGAAGTAATCGATGCAGAAGATCCTAATGACTACATCCCGGAGGGAGTAGAAGCCATGGTTCCTTATAAGGGCAGCGTCACTGACATTATAAAACAACTTGTCGGCGGCCTTCGGTCTGGTTTAAGTTACTGTGGTGCCAAAGACATACAGCAAATGCAGGTGAATGCTGAATTTGTGAAAATAACACCTGCTGGTTATATTGAGAGTCAACCGCATGATGTTGATCTAATGTAGAATTTGTTGACAATGCATTTCGACTCATAAGATAATGACAGTGCAGGAGATTGATAGTTTTCAGTTTTATGACTGAATGAAGTATTGAGAGGTAATCGCAGCCAAGGATTTGAAGAACTGATTGGATAATATATTGATATCAGCAAACATAGTTTCCATAGTAACTTATATGCAAGACAGTTCATTAGATGCATGTTATGGCCCCAAACGCTATAATTGATACTTCCAATCCCTACACGCGGGGTCGAATTTATTCTATCATCAAACGTAAGCAAGACGGTAGATGTCATTTTTGCGATATTGAGTTTACTTCGGATGATAGTATCGTAAGCTGTGGTCACGGCAGGAGTTACTATCACGAGTCATGTGCGAAGAGATTGCACATAATTTAAGGAACTAACAGGCTATCAAAACCTGTGGGTATGTTACGTAGTTGTAACAGACACAGACACAGACACAGACACATTGACTAAGAATCTCCTATGTAGAGCATATGCAGGTCATTGTTAGTGTTCTTATTGTCCGAGTCGTTCAAGAAAACACCATTCGCTAAAACACACGCCTTAGATTCGGTCTCAAGACAACCTGGTTTTTTGTTTGAGGATTATCGACTCAATGTTAGAATAATAATTCCTGAAAAGCTCGCGGCTAATTAAAATGAAATATGTTTTTATTTGAATACATTAATTAGGAACTTGTATGGGACATTCCAATGTCGCGTGAAAAAACGTTCTATATTCTGATAATTTCGGGTATAGTATTTGTAATTATAGGAACGTTATCAATATACGACTCAAATATACCGAGGGCCGCGTCATTAGATGGTAGTGTGAAGACTAATGCGACAGATATTTTAACTCCAATTATGAACACCGATAGCAAGGCAAAAATTACTATAAATGGTTCAAGATTTGATTTCGCAGTATATGGACCTGACAAAGAAATAATTATATCAGTTAAAAATATGACGTACTTCAATTACGATCTAGTTGCTAATAAATCTGGAGAATTCAGATTCGAGATAAAGAACATTGGAACATCTTCATTGAATATCATGGGAAGTGCAGAGACTAAAGCCAGCCCCCTTGCACTAGGGGCTGCGATGATGTTAATTATAACAGGGATAATAGTAGCTGGCTTGGGAATAAGATCCAAGATGGGATAATATGGTTAGTACAGGACAAGATGATCAACCCATGGTTCCTTGCTTATATGATCCCAAGATATTCAGAGATGTACTTCTGCTGAGTATCGAATTAATCCCGTCTTTAATATTTATATCATCACAATGGCCTTCTATATCGACATAAAAATAGTATTCCCATGGTTTTTCTTTCGTTGGACGAGATTCTATCTTGGTAAGATTAATCTGTCGAGCCGCAAACTCTCGTAATATAGAGAATAATGCTCCTGGTTTGTGCTGAAGACGAAAAATGAAAGATGTTCTGTCTCTTCCGCTTGGTTTGGTCTCATTATCAGAAAGTATGAGAAATCTTGTGAAGTTGTTCTTCTTGTCCTCGATCCCATCTTCTAGTATCTCCATACCATAGATTTCAGCCGCTCTTCTACTTGCAATTCCTGCAGCATCTAGAATTGCCTTCTCTTTTATCATTCTCACTGCTCCGGCAGTGTCGTAGGTCGGAATTGGTTCAAGATTTTTGTTTCTGAGGTAGTTTCTACATTGTGCAATCGCCTGAGAATGTGAATATACCTTCGTAATTTGGGATGTGCGTCGAAAATTCGCAATTAGACAATGATTTATGCGGAGAAAAATTTCACCCGAAACCTTCTTTTGAGTATCCAATAACAGATCATATATCTCATTCACACTGCCTTCAATCGAATTTTCAATTGGCACCACTGCATAGTCAGCAGTTCGATCATTCAAAGCTTCAAATACGTCTTGAAATAGTTTTTTTGGAATCAATTCTAAATCTGGAAATACTTTTAACGCTGCAATTTCGCTATATGCTCCATGCTCTCCTTGAAATGCCACTTTTTTACTATGCAATTATCTTTCCGGTTATCTTATAGTACCTATTACGAAATTATATGTTTGTCTTTATGTATCCGCCATGTGATTGAGACATCCTAAACGCCAGATGGATTCATACGATCAGATTTGGCTAAATAGTATCGATTAATATGTCGTTGAGCATAACTTTACTTAATACGCTCTCTGCGGGATAAGTATTTAACATATATGTTTCAATCAGTCTTACCTTCGATGCAAATAGGAGAACAACAGATAGATTCTTTGGATAAGGAACTCTTGAATGAAATTCAATGGGTATTTCCCTTTGTACAACAACCATTTCTAGAAATCGGAAAACATCGTGGAATATCTGAAAATGAAGTCATGCGAAGAATTTCTATTATGAAGAAAAATGGGATAATCAGGCAAATTAACGCCATATTCGATACCCGAAATCTAGGTTACAAGAGTGCTTTGATAGCGTTTGCAGTTGAACCAGACAAGCTCGATTCTGTGGTACAGGAAGTGAACAAACATCCCGGAGTGAGTCATAACTATGAACGTAATCACGAATTCAACATGTGGTTTACTATGGCAGTTCCTCCTGGGGGTGATATGAAGAGGGATCTCGATAATCTTTCTGTTCTCGATGGCGTCATTAAATATAGATTATTACCCACGTTGAAACTATACAAAATAGGGGTCAGGCTGGACATGGTTAATGATGACCCAAAAAAACCACTTCCAGAGAAGGATGTAAAACAAGTAGAGCCAAAGAAATTCGAAATCTCTGCGGAGGATAAGTGTTTCATAAGAGAACTTCAAAAAGATCTAAGGATAGTTTCGGAACCATTTAACGAACCGGCCAGAAATCTTGGTATGTCAGTTCAAGAACTTTTTGAAAGAGCAAATCAATACCAAATCTCTGGGATAATGAGACGATTTGCAGCTATACTAAGACATAGAGATGTTGGTTTTACCGCAAATGGGATGGTGGTTTGGAAGGTGCCACAAGACAAAGTCGACGAGGTCGGGTACAAACTTGCGTTATTTCCTCAGGTTAGCCATTGTTACAGAAGGCCAATATACCCGGACTGGCCATTCAATTTGTTCAGCATGATTCATGCAAGAACGTTCGAAGCGGCAGAGAACATTGCGTCTGAAATGTCTCGTCATACTGGAATGAGTGAATACAAGATACTTTTTAGCTCGAGGGAATTTAAGAAAGAGAGAGTAAAGTACTTCGTAGAAAGTTAGATTCTTTGGGACTATTTTTAACCTTCTTGACTCGTTAAAGTCCTTTTTGACAAACAAAGATTCTTATTAAATTTGTAAACATTTCGCTTCGCGCGAAGTTAGCCCAGCCTGGTTAAGGTACGAGCTTCCCAAGCTCGGGATCGCGGGTTCAAATCCCGCACTTCGCACTCTAAGGTTTTGCCTAGTTGTTTCAATGACATAAACCTTCCATTTCTTTGGATTTTCAAGGTTAGAGTGTTGTCATGAGACTCGAGAAAAAGTCTGTCGGTACCGTCGCCTCTACCCAAGTCTAAAGGTTGTACATCAGAGCCAGCATCAACTCGTTAATATAGAAAAACGTTGAGACACATATTCATGCTCAGAAGTTATTAGTAAATTCTTACGCTTAGTCAGGCGCTTGAAATTGCGTTGAGATTATTTTACCGTAAAAAAGTCCCAAAAATACGTAACAAAAAAAGGTTCTATTTCTCAGTATTTCATGCTTTCGAAACTTGACAAAAATTCTGTGCGTCACCTTTGGATGAACATGTTTGTAGAGGGGTTACCTCGTCTGAGATGAGATTTCGACTTGTCAGAAGCGAAAAGGGAATTCATAGATGTTTAATATGTATTTCGTATGTTTTTGGACGGGCGGGTCCATTATTGATCATTTCTCAGAATTGAGCTACATTTTGCTAACCCGATTCACTTCAGATGATTTCACAAACTAAAGGTATCTCTGGGACACCTACTGAACCTCGAAGGTGATAGACTTGGTAAGAGAACCTGTTTCTGACTGAACCTCGGCCGTTACCTTAAATGAACCCGATATATCTACCCTAAACGATCTAGTAAGATCGCCGTCCGTCGTGTCAAATTGTTTAATTATAGATCCTGAAGGATCGGTGACTGTAACGAAAATCTTCGCTTTGCTATCCTTCAAACCAGTACTTGCATCAATAGCTTCCACCGTGAGTGATTGTCTTGCGCCTAGTGAGATGGGATTCTTATCCAATTGCATGTTTATTTGAATTTGATTAGACGTCGATTCATTTAACACGTTTGTCTTCCCATTCTGAATAGCTGGCTGTATTGGGAGAGGGAGCTGAACTGCATCTGACCCCTGAGAGTTGACTCCGGTTACATTAATGCTATACCACTTATTCATAGCAAGCGGATTGGAAGGAGAACCAAGACACGTAAGCTTTGAAGTGAGATCGTTGATTCCATCCTGTATTGTGTGATAACTAGAATTGTAGGTGAAAGTCCAGTTGGAGAAGTCCTGACTGCTGCCAGGTCCAGTAGGAGTTGCCCGCTGATATGGCTTCTGGTTATTCCAGTCGACATATACTTGACATTCGGAGGTTCCATTATCGGAAGACTCCCCAGATATCATAAGTTCTCCCACAGGCACTTGCTGAGCTGTGAGTGGAGACGTAATCTTTATCCATATTGCGTACGCCAGATCGGCCTCGCCATGAGAAGAAGACAATATCGCACAAGTTATTAATCCTAAAAAATATAGGAAAAAGGTTTTCTTAGAAAGGGATCCTCTAAAGGTCAATTATTTAATTTCCTAAAGTACGGAATTATAAAGGTTATCTTGCTTGATATTTTTGTCATTTTATAAGATGTTGTGTAAAGAATTATGCCCTGATGGAAAATCTGGATCATAAATGCAAGCCTGCCTAGTGCATTTCTAAATTGGAGAAACATGGTTTATCGGGCTATTAGTATATAATCTGTAGATCCCACCCCGTATTGTCACTAATATAGTTCCAAATCACAGGACTAACCTGGAATAGTCGAAAGTGGTTCATATAGATGCCTACAGCATTATTCACGAGCTCCCTGATAATTATATGATCGGGTTGGGATAGAGATGTCATTTTGGTGGCTTTGCTTAGTATACAAGGAACATCTAGGTGTGGACTTCTGATTATTTATTCAATCTGCTTATTTTTTTCTCATCCGCAGACAATAATTCTCGAACGATCTTTTCAACCAAGCTCTGACTTAGGTCGAGTTGTAAGGATATTGTTTCAACGGGAATCCAGAATTATACAAGGTGAGAGTAGTTTACATTTGATACACCGGTGAAGCTTTTCTCAACGGAATTGATATCCTATTAGGAAGGCGAATCTAACACCAACTCCCGATCTTTAAACATTTCCTGAGTAACCCTCAATTCTAATATTGTATTTTGTTTCCAATTATGGGGTCTAGACTTCTAGGGAAATGGTATATCGATTGGGAGTTCAAAATGGTTCTTGCCACTAGTAACCTTTTGCTCTATCTCCTTGTTGTCGGCACTTATCTCTTTGTCCAATACCTTAGGGGTATCGGAACATGCCTTATCTTTGTCTATTTTCTCCTTTAAATCCTTGTCCAATACCTTAGGGGTATCGGAACATGCCTTATCTTTGTCTATTTTCTCCTTTAAATCCTTGGACTTGAAGGGATCGGCGTTATCCTGCTGTGCCTCGGTGTTGGTTAAGTCAGTTTGTTCTTTTAAATTATCTTGTAGTCCTATTGCGCTGGCAGAGCGAGATTGAGAAGTAGATAGCACGGAAAGAAGAATCAAACTATTGACTATGAAAACTAATACAATTCTAGTATACACTCTTCTATCGCTACTCACAAGACTAGAATGGTCTTGAGTATATTTGGATTCAGTAATGTACTGCTATATCATGATTTAGGTACAATAGAAAGGAACTTAATTACGGTATCTTGGCAGTGCGTTTATTTCTATAACCTCTTGCAATATTCAGTGAATCATTGCACACAATTTCTAGAAGTGGATCATTTAGGCCGTCATTAGTGAATATGTCAATCAATTTGTCATATTATTCGGCCTTTTCAGTCCGACTGAAAATATAAAAAATTTGTCAGATTATGCACTACGCTATAGACAGCTATTTTCTAATCTCATTCTTAAAGTTGTTGAATCACATCCTCACAGTTATTTGCGTTTGTATCTCCTTCTGCTGGATTAAATCCTATGACTATATCGAATCCACCACCACAATCAAAGTAATCAGCCCCAGGCCCACCTTGTAGTACGTCATCACCGTCGCCGGCATAGAGTTCATCATTTCCATCCCCAGCTGATATAAAGTCGTCATCGAAACCTCCGAATAGAATATCGTCACCCGAATTGCCGTACAGCTGATCAAGGCCAGGCCCACCTTGCAAGTTGTCGTCTCCCGAATTTCCATATACCTTATCATCGTCAAAACCGGCCTGCAAAACATCGTTACCAGATCCCCCCCTCAGAAGATCATTACCGGCAAGTCCTATGACAATATCCGGAGCCTTGCTTCCATCGATGTGATCGTTTAGTTCAGTTCCAATACACAGGTGTACTCCTTCTGATCTTTGCCAGACAGTTGGGCATCTATTTCCTATACCACTTACGTTAGTTACTGGGATTATTGTGAGAACTACGACGAAAGCAAACAACGAAACTACTACAATCATTTTCGGTAACATACACATCAAATAAATATGAAGGGGTTAATAACAGCTGTGAGTCAAATTTCCTAATAATGTTTCATAACACCGTTCTCTTCTTTCAAGCTATGGTAAAACAAGTTTACCTGGAGGAATTTCACTACCTATTGGATTTTGAAGGAGTGCTCCTACCAATTTAGAGATGAAATAGTCTAATAAAAAAGCCTCTTGATCACGAGTAACTTGATGGAAAATTATGTCTGCACGTTTTGCACGTCAGCTAGACCGTAAGCGAATAGCGAGTGGGACATTCAACAAGTACAACAAATTGTACTATGACTGGCTTGGTTGAACAGCATTAACATAGAAATTATTAGCATACATGTCAGAAATGCGTTTGAGATCCATGCTGTTAAGATAATTCCCATCGGAGAAGCTGGCAAAGTTTTCTAATTCCTCAATACTGGTGATTGTTGGTAAGACAACTGAAACCTGTTTTTGAGAAAGAATAAACTTTATAGCAAGCTCGGTTACATCCCAACCCTTTTCGTCAGCGATAGACTTCAATTTTTGAACCTTCCCTAGCGCTCCAACAATCCATTCTCTTTTTCTACTGTTGCGGTGGTCGTTCTTATCAAACACTGTATTCTCGTTAACTTTGCCTGTAAGAACGCCGGATGCATCAGGAACTCGTGTCATCACTCCGACGTTATATTTTTCAGCTTCCTTCAAAAAGGCGTTGCCTGGATCTTGCTCGAGAATATTATAGACAGTTTGGAGACAGGTTATGCTTCTTTCTCTAATGGCTAACATTCCCTCATTTTCCCAACCAATTGCGGGACCAAGAGCTACGCCATGACTTCTAATCGTTCCATCTTTCATGAGCTTTTCTAGTGAAGAGAAGAGCTCTAGATTTTCTAAAGCTTGCATCTTGGGATTGTGAAGACTATAAACATCTACATAATCAGTTTGAAGGCGTTCTAGACTTTGCCCAAGTGAAAGGTTAATAAAAGTTGAATCATGTAATTGCGGTAATTCGTTGTGACCCACTTGTTCGACATTATAAAAATCGTATCCCCATTTTGTTGAATAGACTATGTCATTTCTCATACCCTTGAATGTCTTGCCTATCAGTTTTTCACTTCTTCCCTTACCATACATATCTGCAGTATCATAGAATGTAATGCCTAAATCATAGGCCCTCTTCAGCAACTTCGTTGCTTCTTCGTCATCTATCTTTCTTCCCCACCAATCTAGACCTATGGTCCAGGCGCCAAATCCTATTTCACTAACATCAATCCCACTCTTCCCAAGTTTTCTATATTTCATTTATCTGCAAACCTCATTAATTTCGTCTGTAATACTCTTAAATTGAGAGTCAATAATGACTGGTTTTAGCGATTCTAATTTATTGATATCTCCATTATTCTCAAGAAATTTTACATACTCTGGCATTTCTATGTTAATCCATGATTTGCAGCCAGACCACTCAGGCTTGATTTCAAGACTCATAGGCTGGTCAAGTTTGTAAACACGAAGAAGTAATGCATTAAGAGGTTTGGTCGGGTTATAATTCAGCCGCATCTGAACGTATTTATCATTCCAAATATGATATCGTCTGAGCATGGGAACAAACGATTTATTTCTTATTTCGTAGATTCGTTCAACCTTTGCGTAAGATTTTATTGTTACATGTTTGCTTGGATTGCCATTAAGTAAATCGCCGATTTTTTCCACGTAATCAGGTTGAATAAATTCCCTTGATTGATGTTCCAAAGTAGGATAGAGCCAAAAAGACTCATGTTTGATTTCAAATCCTTGTCTGTATTCCAAAACGCCACCTTTTCGAAGCAATATTACCTGTCTTCCATCTTCAAGTGCCCTACAAACTACACTCCATTCCTTAAGCGCTGCCATCATTCTTCAACCCAGACTCTTAATAATGGCCTCAACGTCTTTATAAACACAAACTATCATCGGTGTGTCTTTAACAACATACCTGCTTACTTGAGTCTCACGGAGCTTTACAATCAGATCTTGAAAATCCTTCAAATTTTCAGTCTCAAATGCCAACATGAAATCCTGATCACCTAGGCCAAAGGAGTACGAAGTATTAAGTCGGATTTGCGGAAATTTTCTTCCTACCGCTATGTGTTCATCCATCATCTTCTTACGTTCTTCAAAAGGTAACAGATACCACTCCCTCGATTTAATAAATGGGTACACAATATTATACTTCAATGGTTTGTTATCAGTCATAAATGCTGGAGTAAGGATACTAGAATAAGCCGAAGGCCTTGCTGCCGATAAATACAACTCTGAAATATCAATGTATTTTCCAATTACTGTGGAGTAAATCTTTGAAGTCAATATTTGCATTTTTTCAACGGTGTCTGAGATCATCCATATCATAAATTCAGATTCCTTTCGGAGTCCCATAGTAGAATATGTCTCTACCTTCATTTTCGTTCTAGCAGTTTCGATAAGCATAGCAAACTCTTTAGCAGATTCCTCCTTACCTATGTCATTAAGCCATCTCCATTTGGGATCTATTTTGTAAAATGAAAAATTAAGATATAACGTGGACGTACTTGCGTTTGCATCTCTGGTGTCAATATTTTTTTCATTTGGCCCTTTCTTTGATGATTCGTGGACTGACATAAGATTTAAGATAATTATAGAATATTTAAAACTAAATCCAGTACAGTTGTGAAATCGAGGAATATGGCCTAATCATTATAGAATCAGTTATTTTTAAAAAACATTCGTGTGACGGTTTGGTTTTAACGAAGGTTGTCAGCTGGATAAGATCTGTTTATCGTTTATCGGAGAGTCAGATTGATACTGCTTGTCCCTTATTTGTCTAAATCTTCTATAATCCTGATCCACATTTAGTGCTGCTTGCAAAATTTTACTTTTGATGCCTCTAGACGAATCTAAGAACATCTTTGTATCTTTCGGAACGCAGTGGCCACCTATTCCCTCTCTTGGTTCAAGTATATTCACGTTCCATTTTGTATTGAGTGCATCCTTCAACTCCGGAAAATTGATGTGATTTGCTTGACAGTAAAGGTACAGTTCCTCTGCGAATGCAATTTGTAGATACCTATCAGCATTTTCAATTATTTTTGTCAATTCAGCTAGCTCTACGTTAGAAACAGGGTGCATGGGTATTCCCATGGTTTCGATCTTCATCTTTCGATCTGCTTCAAAGCCTTCCATGAAATCTTGGGCAATTCGAGAATTGCTTGAATTAGAATCATAGAATCTGATACCAGTTCGTAGACAACATTCACATACTCCCCCAATCACTCTGAGCTGATTTACCCCGTGGGTATCCTCATCGAGGGCATACCATCTATGGGGAGCGTGAACCACGTGAAGTCTGTGATCCAACAGCTCAAACACTTTTCGTGAGGTTCCGCTAGGGATTGTACTTTCTATTGAAATAAGACTGCCATTTTTTGCCTCATTTGATATCTTGTGTACCACTGAATATAATCCGTCAACATATGGCGCAAATATATCATCAGGTTTATGAGTTGAAACACAAATTATAAACACGTCAATGTCTGAAAAGTTCGTTATCTTCTTTATGCCAAATTCTGTCTCGGCACGGTCCATTGTGAAAGCGTTAATATCATAGCCATAAACGTCAAATCCTTTTTCCTTTACAAACCTTGCTACAGGTAAGCCAAGCTGACCTAAGCCTATGACTATAACCTTATTAAAGAAACTTGTTTTTTGATCTGAATGTCCTGTCATGTTTGTCTTTTCCGTAAGTGATAGCTCCATGGCGTATTTTATTGTATTAATAGGTATCTAATGATATCGTGTAATGATTAGTGAAGAATATTTTATTATAAAATTATTGACTCAACATTAGTATGCAATGTAGGTTACATTGATAGGTAACTATTCTCAAATATTATTCTAATGTCGAATCTAGAGGCGAAAACTAAAAAGAGCAAACCTATATTCTTTGAAGATCTAGCAACTTCCATTCTAACCATACTTATAAGTTGTCCAAATTGCCAACATTTTTTCCGAAATTCTCTTACTCACAAGTTAGATTTACACAAAAATACAGGCATTCATTATTTGTGTCTCGTGTTACTGTGAAACGTACTTGGAGGAAATCATTAGCATGCGACAGATAAGCAACGTGCAAAGAAAAAAAAGCAAGTACTGGTCACCAGAGATTAACATATAATTTTTAGGCAAAGTATGATTTAATAACCTATTCTCAGGAGTATCCTCGTGGCTAAAACATTTTCAAATCAGGTTTTGAAAACTAATGAAAAGGCTCCACCATTTAAGCTAAAAGGCGTAGATGGTAAAATGTATTCACTTGAAGATTTCAATTGTAAATGTGTCCTTGTTGTTTTCATATGTAACCATTGTCCATACGTGAAGGCGTGCATCAACGACCTAATAAATTTGCAGAATAGTTTTGCCACATCAGAATTGAAGCTAGTAGGAATTAACAGCAATGATTCTGACTATCAAGACGAGGGATTCGATAAAATGGTAAAGTTCGCAGAAAAATACGAGTTAAACTTTCCATACTTAATCGATGATACACAATCGGTCGCGAGAGCATATGGAGCAACTTGCACGCCTGACCCATTCTTATTTGATCAACATAAGAGGCTAGTATTCCATGGAAGAATAAATGATGCTACCGATCCTGAAGCAATTCCAAAAATTCCGATAATGAAAAACAACGTAAAGAGAGTTCTTGCGGGCAAAACTCTGGAGAAGGACTTTGATCCTTCAATAGGATGCTCAATCAAGTGGAAGGCTTAACCATAATTAAATATCACGCCTTTGTCTCCCCGTGGATGCCTCCATTCCGTACCCTTGGCACACGATCCACATTCAATGCATCCCTCGTGCTGTAACATGACCTTATTGTCTTCCTGGTAGTAACACCTTGTCGGGCAGAGTACAACCAGCTTTCTTAAGAATTCGCTTTCTGGCTCACGTACTATTATATGGGAAATAGAGTCATCGTTATATCTTAGCCTTGCAACTCTTTCTTCTACCGAAGGTGGTACCGGGGTGTAGGAAGATGCAATTTTTTTGCCTAGTTTCGAAGCCAATTCTATGGGCACCTGTACATACGTTTCCTCCGATTCCACTAGCGGTAGGATCTTTTCGTATCCCAAGAGATTAGCGATACCTACCGCTAATCCTCTCAATTTTCCACTTGACATGATTTTGAATATGAATCCATATCTCGATCCAAAGATTTCCTTTGGTATACTCTTTGTCGAATCAAGAAATATCTTGAGATACTCTTTATCTATTTCCTTCATGTCGCGTGTATACGGACTCTGCTCTACCAGTGATGTATAATACTGTCCCATGTAATCCTCCCCAAAGCTATTCTTGTCTATTGACCGTGAAATAGCAAGCGAAGCCCTTACGGCATCGTCGATTCCCACGTTCAACCCCTCAATCCTGGGTCCAATGAATATTCCTCTACCTGCAGCATCACCCACAAAGAGGATATTTCTATGATATGGTTTCTTCATCCTACATCGCTTTCCATCAGGAACAAGCTTTGTACTATATTCTAATTCGACATAATTGGTAACGAATTTAGTATTATATTTTTCAATAAGCTCCTGCCTTATTGAATCTAGCTTTGCCTTCATCTCTTCAAAATTCTTGAATTTTCCCGAATCTATTAAACGCGCCCTACTTGAACTAGAATAACATGAATATCTAAGTTCCTCAAAGGTCTTTACAAGTTTAGTCAGTGCAAACCGTTTTCTTAACTGTTCTTCTTTTGAAAGTTCTCTATCGATATCAATTGTAATCACTTCATCTTTAATTAATTCACTAACAAATGGATTTTGAATTAATGCATTGACGAGAGTTGATGGTTCTGTCGGCTTAGAAAATAGTGATTCGTAGTGATATACTGCTCCAAGGGATAGAGTATCCCTGTTAGTGTAAAGGAATCCTCCGCCTATGTGGTTTAGTGTTACGTCACCAGCAAAAAGATGAGCGGCCCCCTCAGAGGAGTCTATTTCAAACCTTTCTTCTATGGTCTTCTCAGGTAATCTTATTACAACTTTGACTCCCTGATATACTTCATTTGGAGCAAATTTTTGTCTCGCACCAGTCAAATAAGCAATTTCTGAATTTACTCCATCAGCAGCAATTATCGCCTTTACCTGGAATTCTTCTAATTCGTCTGTTTGAACTAGCGTTTTATTCTCGTTAGACCATTGGATATCTCGAACATGGACCCCTGTTACTATTCCCCCTCCTTGTTTTTCTGCACTCTCAGACGCCACACTTGCAAACCAAGAATTCAGTTTGTTCAGTAATACTGAATATCCAAAGTTTGTCTGATATTCGTGAGCAGGAGTAAGGTCCAGTGTAAAAATCTTGTTCGCCGAGGTTGCATGAAGTATGTATTTAGTAATATGTCGTTCGAGAGGAGCTGAAGACTCGAAATCGCTTCCGTAAACATCTTCCACATTGTAGACTTTGCCATTTCTGGGTCTCTTTGAATAGAGAATTCCTCCAGACACATTCTTAGTCCCCACCTGTGGACCGGCCTCTATGAGGACTGCTTGCTTGCCGAGATCCGATAAGTGTTTTAGGGCTGCCAAACCTGTTGAACCTCCTCCAACTATAGCCACATCAAATGTTTCCAATTCTATCTACTCCATATGTGACGACACAATCGGCGTCAGTTTTTGTAACTCTTCTATGATGATCGGAAGAACATCTTCCATTCTACCATTTATGAATATGTCTGATTCGTCTTTTATTGGAGCGTTCTCATCAGGATTAATTGCTACTACAAATTCTGATTCCTTCATTCCTGCAATGTGCTGAACTGCCCCATGAATTCCTGTAGCTATATAAAATGATGGTGCTACTTTGCTGCCACTGGTACCTATTACTCTTTCCGGAATCATGTATTTGGAATTTATCGAATCGCTCAGTTGATACAGCCTCTTCGACAAAGGTAATGATATTCCAATTTCTGCATCTAGAAGTCTTGCGAATTGCTCGATCAGTTTTACATTTTGTTCAGGATCATCTTTTATCCCACGCCCCATGCTTACTATACTTCTGTGGCTGTCAAAGTCAATTTTCTTTTTCAGCAATTGTTTGTTCAGAACCTTAACCTTCAAGTCCTCCGGGTCGATTGTGGGATTATACTGCAAAATCAGACCTTCTCTAGCAATATCCGGCTCAATTGCATTGAAAACGCCAGGAATAATACTACAACCTTGCGGATGATAATCGCGCATAATTTCTGGATTTTTATTGTCAAGACACAATATGGTAGTCCACAAAAATCCTGAGAAATCCGGTCTATACATCTCAAGAGTTCGCTCGTACCTAATAGTCTGTCCCTTTGTTTTATGTTCGTGTCGGAAATCAATGTCACTTATTACCAGCTTATTAATATCTGACGCTAAACCAGACTCTAGCTCTGCAAGTACCGTTGATGATAAATGCCTCCCTATACTGTCTGCCGCGAAGAACATGTACCTTGGTTTGATGTATGGAGGAATATACTGTGGAGAAATCTGCTTTGCAAGACCTGCATCTCTTGAGATCTGGGCAATAACCTTGGTGTCAATAGTATTTCTAGAGTACTCCAATTCCTCATGTTCGGCATAAACCACTACATCAGCGCCATACGAGATTAATTGCTGACAAAGATCCTGTACATTGTATCCAAGCACGACTGCAACGACATGTTCGGATTCCTGGTACCTTTGGTTGAAATCATCCATCAGCCTTCTAGCTTCTCCTAGCATTTCGAGACTTACGGGAACTAGCTTTCCGTCTATGTGTTCTATTACGACATAAAGATTTCTGTATTTTCCGCCACTAGTATTAGAAAATGACTCTGTGACCATTTGTTATCGGCTCACAATTGGTTGCAGTTTTGGCACGATTGATTTAATTGCATCGATATCCTGACCCTCAATCAATTGGGTGTTCCTGCTTGCTTTAGCTTTGGGTATCTTTTCAACCCTAAAAACAATTGTCGGAGAACCAGGAAGGCCCACAAATTTAGGATCCACTCCCAAGGATTTACTATCATAAATCTTAAGGAATTGTTTGTAATTATTTGCACGTGCGATAGCTTCTTTCCTATACTTTGCGAATGCTAGGCGTTGGTATATAGTACGATAATTAGGGCTATACGAAGGATCCACAGTTATAAACACTGGTAGAGGCGCTTCGACTTCTTCAACTATTCCATCAAATCCTTGCAGCGTTATGAGCCTTTTAACAACTACATAATTCCTTTCTAGGTCAATATTAAGTTCTATGACATTTCCCAAGAATGTATACCCTAGTTTCCATGCCGTCTGAGGTCCTGTTTGTCCAGTTTCTCCGTCAGATGCCCTATGCCCTGAAAAGACAATATCTATTTTGTTTCCATCAAGCATTTTTACAATTCCACCTCGGAGCACTTCGGCAGTGGCAAGGGTATCAGCCCCAGAAAATATCCTATCGCTATACAGATTCATCTCATCTGCATCAGTAAGTTCCTGAGCTTGTCTTAATGCTGAATCAGCAATGGGTGGACCCATTGTACCTATAGATATACGTGAGCCGTAGGTTATTTTCGTATAAAAAGCAGCATTGCAGGCAATTGCGCTATGGGGACCTAATATACTCTTAGTTTCTGCTCTATTCAGGGTTCCGTCTGGATTGTAACTAACATTACCTTCAGAAAAATCAGGCTCGAGTTTCACGATAACCGCGACATTTACCAAAATCTTCGCTACCTAGCCAGTTGGTTCCAGATTTTTCCTTTAAATGGTTTACGAATTAGGCATAAATAGGAGTCAAACGATTGGCAACAGTTCAGTTTGCAATTCCAAACTATTCGAGAAATGGCCAGAAAATGTCAGTTATCCAGTCTCTTTCAATTTCTCATATGATGATCTTAATCTCTCGTAAAAATCTTCCATGCGAGGATTTAACAATGCATAAGCCAAGTAGAAATCTTCTGCCTCACGTAGATATCTCTTGATCTTGGCTGAAATCACCGCATCTTTCTGAGTATTCAATTTGGATACAAAGTTCATATTATTTATTCTGTCTGCAAGTTTTATTGCCTTTACGTCATAATCTGCTGATGAGAGAATCTTGCAATAATCATGGAATCTGGCTAACTGACGATCTTCATTCGTTTTGCCCGGGAAGTTTTCAAGTGGTTTTATCTTCAGATCAATACACATGTTGTAGATCTTATTTCCGAATCTGTATCGGAGATAGGCGTCAAAACCATAATCCTTGGTACGATACAAATCAAGGATTTTTTCATTGTCTTCCATTATATCATGCAGTATTGCAGATGCGACTTCAACACTCGTAATGTTTCTTTTTGCATTCAGATAGTGATCTACTACATGCTTTACTACCGGCCAGATATGTGTTTCAAGGAAAGGAGACTTTTTATCCTCTCTTCTAACTTGACCGTGCACTTCTGAGGCAATATCTAGAGCGGCAGTTACAAAATCATCGACTCTGACTTGGGAGTTTTGAAGAAAAGTAATAAGATTTTCTCGCGTCAGGAATTCAGGATCAGACATTGTAGTCTATCAGCGAATGTTAAAGAAAAGATTTTCCATTTGATCGGATTCTTAAATATCACTGAAGAGGAGTGGTCTCGTAGCTAATAGTAGGTCATAGGAGCAAAAAAATGGAATTCTGTAATAAATTTTGTAGGTCTTGCTTCAGGAATATTCGAATGTGAACTGGTGATACACGCGGCAGGTCCTAGAAAAAAAGAAAGAAGGGACTCAATCTTCCAATTTTCAATTCTCGTCCTCAAATGATTAAGAATTCTGTACTTTGTCTTGGCCCGGTTTTCTTAGTTTAATATTATATGCAAGCCCAAATCTATGGGCTTCATCTCTCAATGACTGCAGTATTTTTAATGCCTCGCTCCTTTTGGAAAGAATTATTGGCTCTTGCGACGAATCTGAATATATTTCCTCATTCTCCTTGGCAATCGAAATGCACGATATATTATTTACATTCTTCAGTTTACCTAACGCGGAATTGGCACTATTAAGCTGTCCACGCCCGCCATCAATCAAGATCAAGTCTGGGTAATCGTCTGGTTCATTTAGATCATTTTCTTCTCCTTTTCTTGCCACACAACTTTCTCTTATGTTTCCTCCCTTTGTTCTATATCTCCGTGTTACAATCTCACCTATCATCGCGAAATCATCTTGTCCTTTGACCGATCTTATTCTAAACCTACGGTAATGAGACTTGTCTGGGATACCGTTTAAAAATCTAACACATGAACCAACGGCTATTGAAGAACCAAGATTCGAAACATCAAAACAATCGATTATTTTAGGGAGTCTGTCCAAATCTAGTATATGTTTTAATTCAGTCAAGGCAGGCTCACATCCCCTTTTTACATACGTCAACAAATTTCTGACTATGAGATTCATTATCTGAATTCTTTCTGGCCCACTCTTCTTGGATATACGAATTATTTCCACTCTATGAGATGCTATCCGTGTTAATGATTCTTCGAGAGTAATCTTAGAATCAGGCTCATCGTTCACGTAAATATTGTGTGGGATTGACGGTACACCAGAATAGTACTGCAATAAGAAAGTCGAAAGTGAGTTATCGACAACTAAGTCAAATTCATATTTTTTCCGATCTCTTATAACCCCGCGATGTCGTCGCAGAATCATTACATGGGCCCTGGCTCGTACGACGTCATGTAATATGCCTACAAATTCTTCATTTGAAGCAGATCTTGTTACACATTCCATTTTTTGTCTAGATCTAAGGTTTTCCAGTCTGATAATGGTGTCCCTTATCTCTTTTGCTTTTTCATACTGGAGGTCCATCGAAGCTCGGGACATGTCACTTCGCAATTCCGCCATAAAATTATCTATGCTCCTCTTTTCAGAAAGAATATCTGAAAGCGCGGTAACGTTTCTCATATATTCTTTTTGAGTAACGTTATCCACACAGGGAGCATCACAATTTTTAATGAAATATTCTAGACAAGGCTTCTTTGGAAGCCTGTTGCATATTCTAATTTTAAATATTTTCCTCAGGAATCCGACGGTCAAGTATCTAGAACTTCCCTGTACAAAAGGTCCAAATATTTTTCCAGGAGGGCCTCTAAACTTTCCTTCTCTACTTCTTCTGGTGACCAGAAGTCTTGGGAATAATTCATCAGAAATCTTTAGGTAAGTATAACGCTGCTGATCCTTTAGCTCTATATTGTAAACAGGTCTGTATTGCTTTATCAAGTTAGATTCCAATAGGAAGGCCTCCATCTCGTTGTCTGTGATCATGAAATCTATATCAAAGACATTTCGTAAAAGACGCGATGTCTTCCATTCAGTTATACCTTGGTTTTCGCCAAAATATGAGAATATACGCTTTTTAAGATTTTTTGCCTTTCCGATATAGATAATTTTTCCCTCCTTGCTCTTCATCAAGTAGACTCCTGGCTCAGACGGGAAGCTCCTTGATTTTTCTTTAATAGTTATGGAATTTTGTTGGTATACCAATTTCATATCCCCTGAGCTTCTATCCGTCCAAACATCTCATCCATCGTCCTAAAATAAATTAACGAGCCAATTCGCCATAATCTCTGCTTGATAATTTGTCCTTGGTAATGCAATTGAGAAGTTTTTGTTCCTTGACACAGTTGCGCTATTCTACTTCCAGTTCCCGCTTTTGATCGTAGGAGCTAATCCCAGCTTTGGCTTTAGATATGTGGCCGTATGACTGTTCGTTTGTTTAGCAACAAACTCGGGTGTACCTGCAGTTACTATCTGTCCTCCATTATCGCCTCCTTCTGGTCCCAGGTCTATAATCCAGTCTGAAAAACCAACTACGTCAAGATTGTGTTCTATTAGTATGACTGTGTTACCCACATTTACTAGTTTGTCTAAGACAAGTAATAGCTTCTTGACATCTGAAAAATGGAGACCTGTTGTAGGTTCGTCAAGTATGTAGACTGTTCTTCCCGTATCCCTTCGGGAGAGTTCTGAGGCCAATTTTACCCTCTGGGCTTCTCCGCCTGATAGCGTTGTTGCAGGCTGACCAAGTTTTATGTATCCTAAACCAACATCATATAAAGTGCTCAACTTCTTTTCTATTGAGGGTATGCTGGAAAAGAACCGAAGCCCTTCTTCCACAGTCATATCAAGTATGTCTGCGATACTTTTGGACTTAAATGTCACTTGAAGAGTTTCAGAGTTGTATCGTTTACCTTTGCACTCCTCGCAGGTTACGAAAACATCTGCAAGAAACTGCATTTCTATCCTCTTGACTCCTGCTCCTTCGCATGAATCACATCGTCCACCCACAACATTAAAGGAGAATCTTCCAGGCTTATACCCCATCTCTTTAGCTTTTGCAGTCCTAGCAAAGATCTCTCTTATAGGACCAAAAGCATTCACATAAGTTGCCGCGTTGGACCGGGGTGTGCGGCCAATAGGTGACTGGTCTATCCCTACTACCTTGTCCACTTGTTCAAGGCCTGTTATGCAATCATGTGCTCCAGCTCTCTCCTTTGAGCCATAGAAATGGCTTGACAGAGCCTTAAACAATATATCGTTTACCAAAGTGGATTTGCCTGACCCCGAAACGCCACTCACGGTGGTGAGGCAGCCAAGAGGAAAACTCACGTCTAGTGATTTGAGATTATTTTCTCGAGCCTTCTTTATGGTAATCCACCATTTTGTGCTCCTTCTCTTCGTATTCTTCTTCTCGTCATATACCCTGTCCTCACCTCTCAAAAAAGAGCCAGTTATAGAATTTTTGTTCGCAACTACTTCGTCTAGCAGTCCGCTTACTACAACCTTGCCACCGTGAATTCCAGCTCCGGCGCCCACATCTACTATCCAATCCGCATTTCGAATGATCTCTTCATCGTGTTCTACAACGATCAAACTATTTCCAAGATCCCGAAGTTTCTTGAGTGTTTGGATTAGTCTACTATTATCTCTCTGATGAAGACCTATTGTCGGTTCGTCGAGGACATAGAGTACTCCTGTGAGGTTAGATCCTATTTGGGTTGCCAGACGAATTCTCTGAGACTCTCCTCCTGAAAGTGTTGACGCCATTCTGTTTAAAGTCAGATAATTGAGACCCACATTTTGCAAAAACTCAAGCCTAGATATTATCTCCTTAAGTATGTTTCTTGCGATGTACCTTTCGGTATCAGAGAGCTCAAGATTAACAAAGAATTGATAGCAGCTATCAATAGGGAAGTCACACACTTCCATAATCGACTTGTCACCTATCTTGACAGCCAGCACCTCTGGTCGGAGCCGTCTACCCTTGCATAGCTCGCATGAAAGCTCTCTGATGAATCGCTCCATGTCTCTTCTTTTTGACTCTGATTCGGTCTGACCGTAAATCCTAGCCAAATTAGGTATCACTCCCTCAAAAGAATTACGATACTCCCAAGAAGAGTCAGAATTTTTGGACTTGTAGTGATATTGAATTTTCTCTTGTGTCCCATACAGAATAACGTTTAACTGTTTTTCTGTCATGGATTTAATTGTCTGGTAAAGATTAAATCCAAATTTCTTTCCTACGTCACGCAGCATAGACGATCTGAAAGTCGCAAAGTGACCAGTCCAAGGCTTTATCGCGCCTTCCAAGATGCTCTTGTCTCTATCAGGAATTACTAATTCCGGGTCAAATTCCACTCTTATGCCCAGACCGTTGCATTCTCTACAGGCACCAAAGGGCGAGTTAAACGAAAATGACCTAGGTTCAAGGTCAGGCAAGCTCAATCCACAATCTGTGCATGCGTTCCTCTGTGAGTAAACAATAGTTTGGTTATCAGCAAGGACTTTCAGAATACCCTTGGCAGTCTTCAGGGCAGTCTGTACTGCATCAAACAAACGTGACCTCTCTTCTCCAGAAGGCGTCAGCCTGTCTACTATTATTTCAATTGTATGCTTCTTTTGTTTATTTAATCTTGGATACCGAGTCTTAATCCCATTCGTTTCCTCGTCAGTCAACTCGTCAAGCCTGATTATTTCTCCGTCAAGCATGATTCTAGCAAATCCATTTTGTTTTATCTCCAAAAACAATTTTTCATAGGTTCCCTTCTTTGCCTCAACAACAGGAGCCAGTATCATCACTGTCTTTCCTTCACTTCCCTTGAGTATGGAATCTGTTATAGAATCCGCAGACTGCGCTGTAATTTTCTTGCCGCATTTGTAACAGTGAGATATTCCTATCCTTGCATACAGCAATCTCAGGTAATCGTAGATCTCTGTGACCGTTCCCACAGTTGAACGGGGATTCTTACTTGTGGTTTTTTGTTGGATTGATATTGCAGGAGAAAGTCCCTCGATAGAATCAACATCTGGCTTGTCCATCATTTCCAAAAATTGGCGAGCGTAAGCTGAAAGAGATTCTACATAGCGCCTTTGTCCCTCTGCATATATGGTATCGAAGGCCAGAGTTGATTTTCCAGAGCCAGAAAGTCCAGTTATAACGACCAGACTGTTCTTGGGGATTTCCAAGTTTATGTTCTTGAGATTATGTTCTCTTGCACCCTTTATTACGATCTTGTCTTTCAAATTTCTCTAAACACCTGACCCATCATTCATCATGTTTTCCCTGTCCGGGGTATGACCTGCTGACGATCATTAACATTGTCAAGTGCTGCTCGAATCTTCGAGAGCCGGTCTCTTAACTCTATGGCCTTCTCAAAATTGAGATCCTCTGCCAATAACTTCATTTTCATTTCGATATCAACAGCAAGTTTGACAAGATCGCCTTTTGGCATCGATTTTATCTCCAAATGGATACCTACTCCTTCGGCTCCCTCAGCAATGGGTTTTATGATACTCCTTGGAGTAATCCCATGCTGTTGATTGTAAACCATCTGTTTCTGCTTCCTTCTTTCTGTCTCGGTGATAGCTTCTCTCATAGATCTTGTGAAGGTGTCCGCATACATTATAACTGCACCATCAATATGTCTTGCCGCTCTTCCAAACGTTTGGATGAGGCTAGTATTATTGCGTAGGAATCCTTCCTTGTCCGCATCAAGTATGGCAACAAGTGAAACCTCTGGAATATCCAGTCCCTCTCTAAGCAAATTTATACCAACAAGAACATCAAAATCACCCCTTCTAAGTTGGCGTATAAGCTCGGTTCTTTCAAGACCTTCTATTTCCGAATGCATGTATCTTACCTTCACATCTTTTTTTGCTAGGTACTCCGCAAGATCTTCTGCCATTCTTTTCGTTAAGGTTGTCACCAAGACACGTTGATCTTTTGAGGAACGTTTCCTTATTTCAGAAATAAGATCTAGTATCTGATTCCTTGTAGATCTAACTTCAACAGTTGGGTCAACAAGTCCAGTTGGGCGAACCAACTGTTCTACCACACGGGTACTCAAATTTAATTCGTAATCAGCAGGCGTGGCGGAAACAAAAATTACAGACTTTAAGTATTTTTCAAACTCCTCAAATTTGAGTGGTCTATTGTCAAATGCACTGGGCAGGCGAAATCCATAATCAACAAGATTCTTTTTTCGAGTGTAGTCTCCACGGTACATCCCTCTTAGCTGCGGCATAGTAACATGTGATTCATCAATTACTAGGAATAAGTCGTCACCAAAGAAATCTAGCAAGCAGTATGGCGGCTGTCCTGATGCTCTTCCGTCTAGATGTCTGGAATAATTTTCAATGCCAGAGCAGTATCCAAGCTCCTTTATCATTTCCAAGTCGTATTTGGTGCGCGAAGCTAACCGCTGTCTTTCCAGCACCCCTGGAAGATGCGGAAGCCAGTCAGATAACTCTTGTTCAATAGATGTGAGAGCAACTTCCCTGGCAGAATCATCAACAATATAGTGTTTGGCTGGAAAGATCTTCACAGAGTCTGCATTTCTTTTTCGTTTCATTGTAATCTGCTCGTGTATCGAAATGTCTTCTACCTCATCTCCAAGCAAAGAAACCCGAATCACTTCATCTGCATATGAAGGTATTATGTCAATTACATCACCCTTTACCCTGAATGTTCCGGGAGTCAAGGTGGTATCATTTCTTACGTATCTGGCCTCGACAAGGTCATGTATCAAACCACGCCTGTTAGTACCCGTATCCTTCCTTAGAGAGATTGCACTTGCTTCCCATTCAGATGGAGAGCCAAGAGAATATATGCAAGATACTGTAGACACGATGATAGTAGGCTCGCCTGACATCAGCATTGCAGTTGCCTCTAATCTCATCTTTTCTATCTGTTCGTTGACCTCAGTATCTTTTTCGATGTATGTATCAGTCTGTGGGATATAGCTTTCTGGCTGATAGTAGTCGTAAAAGCTGATGAAATACCCAACATTATTTTTCGGAAAAAATTGCTTAAATTCATAATAAAGTTGGGCCGCAAGAGTCTTGTTGTGTGATATGACCAGCGTATTCTTATTTATCCTGGATATAACGTTAGCAATTGTAAAAGTCTTTCCACTACCAGTAACACCTAACAAGGTCTGGATTTTATGGCCTCCGGCCAACCCGCCGACCAATGAATCTATGGCAAGAGGCTGATCGCCACGTGGGGAATATAGATCAGAAACCAACGAAAATTTTCTAGCAAGACATTCCATGAGAGGGTAGATTAAGTTTTCTAATGCATATATATTGTTAATGTCATCCTCAACTCTCTTTTTCATCGACACTACCCTATTCCTTGCTTTGTGAAGTAGCAAACTCTATGATCACAGATGGTTCAAAACGATAAAATATTTCTGCCAGAATCAATCCCAACGCAAAGACTCATTTGCTGTTGCCAATCAAAGAGGGGAAAGAGATATCATCGTTAATAAGGTGACTTGAGTCATTTAGGTTTGATGGTCTTGGCATCCCTTCCTTTAAGCTTGGTAGTGGCAGGTACAACCAGTGGGGTGGGCAAAACGACTGTATCGTTGGCAATTATGTATTCTCTCAAAAATAGGATGAGTTACAATGTTCAGCCTTTTAAGGTGGGGCCTGACTTTATCGATCCTACTTACCACAATATTGTAACTGGAAACCAGTCTAAGAACTTGGATGCCTGGATGATGGGAAAGGAGGGAATAATACGGAGTGTTTTTGATGCTTCAGAAGGTGTAGACATAGCTGTAATCGAGGGAGTAATGGGATTGTACGATGGTCTGAGCGGCAAAACTGATTTTGCTAGCACCGCTTATGTAGCCAAAGTTCTCGACGCGCAAGTTATACTGATTATTGATGCTGGTAGAGCAGCAAGGTCTGTGGCCGCTATGGCAATGGGATATATACAATTTGATAAAGCCGTCAATATAGCTGGAATAATTCTAAACAATGTCGCAGGTGAAAAGCACGCTCAGTATATTAGAGAAGCCTTTGAGCAAAAATTAAAGGTTCCTATTATTGGTATCATTAGCAGAAACAAGGAATTGCGGTTAAGGGAGCGTCACCTAGGCCTGATTCCCACAGATGAACTTGATCGAAAGATGAAAGGAAAAGTGTTGGATATTGCAAGAAGTGTGGCTGACGAAATAAGCTTTGATGCTTTACTGAAGATTATTGAAAATCAAAAAAAATTCAAACAACTAAAATTACCAAACAAAGGAACAAAGAAAGCAGTTACCAAGCCGACTCAGCCTAATAAAATAAGAATTGCTGTGGCGTTGGACAATTCCTTTAATTTCTACTATGCAGAAAATTTGAGTGTTTTGCAAGAACTTGGGGCCGAAATTTGCTATTTCAGTCCTATCCAAGACAAAAAGATTCCTGATGATGTTTCTGGAGTTATGATAGGTGGGGGATTTCCAGAAGTGATGGCAGATAAGCTAAGTGCAAATGGATCTATGCGCAAATATTTGGCAAAGCTCGCAGAAGATGACATGCCATTTTATGCTGAATGTGGTGGTCTCATGTACCTAACGAAGGCCATTTATGGATATACAAAATCTCCAAATTCATTTAAGATGGTTGGGATAGTTGATGCAGCTACAAATATGGTTGGTAAGCTCACTTTAAACTACACACAGGCAGATGTCCTAGATAACAAGTATGGGAAGATTGCAAACTTAAGGGGGCATGAGTTTCACTATTCAAGAATTGAAGATGCTGCTAAAGATTTAAGATATGCTTACGATATGCGACGGGGCTATGGAATTAATGGTAAGAAGGATGGAGTATCGATTTACAACTGCCTAGCTTCATATATGCATCTTCATTTCTCTGACCATAGATTTCCGAAAAAGTGGATCGACAGATGTAAAGAATATGCCAAAGCGTAACAATGTTACTCGGAGTAACATATAACAAAGCACTCCAAATCTCCAACTAACCCCGAATGCCTTCGTTCTTCATTTCATTTTTTCGAACGCTAATCTGGTTTGGAACTCAAGGGACAGAGTCAAATACATTGCTTTCACACTTCAGTCATGGTTCGTTCTACGGAATCAAGAAATGACTCGATATAATACCAATAAAATTGTACTAATCTTTTTATACCCTTCCTTACTCCAAGGACGGCATAACGCCACATATTCAATATCTTTCTCTCCCTGTTCAGATAAAGTTTTTGCATCCTTATCAAATAGAGGGTCACAACCAACTGTATTAACTCCGCATCGAGTAGCTTCTGCTACAAAGGAGGAAGCACCAGACGGACAATCCAATATTGTGTCATACTTTTTCAAGGAAATAACGTCATCAAATCGAAACATCTTTAGATATTCTGGTAATGTTCTTCCATAGAATGCGACCCTGTCGATTTGAAAACGACGGATAATAGTGTTATCATCATTGGACGAATTACTTTTGTAATTATATGTTCTGATTATGATAAATATCTCCCCTCTGGGCACATTGTCATGAATATGCTTCTATCTTTCGATAATGTTTTACGAGTTTTAGTGTATTTTTATATAAAGATATAATATTATATGATTATACGTTAGGTATAATTGCCCAGAATCTCCGAAGAAAAATTGGAAAAAATCGTGTCGGCCAAAATATCAGCCGACTAATTAGAATTTCTTGTAAGACTGGCAAGAGATTGCTATATTAAAAGTTTGATAAAACAACCCACAATTTCTGACGTTCTAAGAATGATAATAAAGTCCTGGAAGCTCGGTTATGACTATAGCGGATGCGGAAAGAGCGGAAGTGAGAAGATTTATAGTTGACAGATGTGATTCATAAGTAATAAAGGAAACTATGCGACTATAGTTTGCAGATTTCGAGATAAGCGAGAAGCAATTGAAAAATGATCACAGAAAAACAGCTATTGTGTTAAGGCGCGGCCTCGGCGAATGCCGTAAAGGTTCTAAAATTGAGGCCATGCGAGACAATTTATTCAAAATCAAGTTTTCAAGAGACGGTACGTTTGCCTGGGCTGCAGCAGCGTGAAGATTATATTATTAAATAGCGAGATAAAAGTAAGGTATATTAGCGTATAACCGCGTGAGGTATGTTATCCAAGCTTTTCAACATTTCGTCTAGATCAAGTCCGCCTTTTAGTTAGATTCAAAATTCGGTCTCCTGTTTGTATGGTTAGGGATGTAATGGATTTATTTAGGGCTATCGACTATTCGTACGTCGATCCATAAAAAATAATCTACGGCCAATTCCCTATATGACAATGACACTTAATGCTAAATCTAACCTCAATTTTTTATAGACCTCATTGCTGGCGTATCATGGTCTCAACATAACTTTTTGCCATTTTGATTTTGGCAGTGCATGGTATCAGCCATTTTATGAACTACTGTTTGACTTGTATGTCTCAGTAATGGTGCTCGATGTCTAAAAGTCTACCTTTAGACTAATATATAGGATAACAACTACTCGATGGTAGGAAGATTCATTTGCCACGAAGAGTGACGGAAGAAAAACTGGAGAAAGTAATATCGACAAAAATAACTACTAAAAAGTACGAGTTACTTGAAAAATACGCAAGAGAACTTTATATTCAGAAGAAAATTAAGCAGCCTACTGTATCGGTTCTATTGAGAACTCTTATCAACGTCTGGCTTGGGAAAACGGAAAGCATATACTCGCAGAACAATACACATACGAACTCGTCTACAGCGAAAGCAAGTAAATCCATAGAGCCAGTCCATGATTTTAGCAGAATGATGCAGTCGATTAGCAAAATAAAACAGGGCTAACAAATATTGTATTGAATATTTAACATCGACACTTTCACGCAGGTCCAAGTTCAGACCTCTGGTTTTCGTCTTAATCTCAAATATTCTCCAGTTTGTCTATAGTAAATCGTAGGATCTGGAGGTTACAATCGTTATTCGTCTGTTTTACAAACGCAAAGCGAGAGATACGTGGAATTACAATTAATCCTGATTTTCAGTTGAATCAGCGCGTGTATGTATTTGTTGAAGCGGTAGTTAGTAACAAGACCCAATAGCAATTCATATGCAATGACAATGCTCGATAAATGTGATGTTCCTGTAATGAAGCCTGCAGTCGCCATACTCACCGGGATGTATTATTTCCATCATGCTAGACCATAAACCTTAAAGATCAAAAATAGTCACGAACCTTGCTTATTTTCATTTACTAAACTCAAACAGACAACAAAACCTTATCTATTCATCATGTATCTGGAGGGCTAATCTCAGCGAGCGCGCTAAGCTTTGTTTCAAGAAGTGTAGGGCATTGTCAAATAACATAATACAGGCTGACTGGATTAGTGACCGAGCCAGTAAGCATCGTATCAAAGTCTCCTGCAAACATTACTGAACACCCTATTCTCGGCAGACCTCAAGGGACAGATTCGCCATTTATCCCTTTAGGCATTGAACAAAATACCAAACCAGTAGTCATATCGATATCCTGAAAAGGTAACATAGATACACACGATATTCGTACCGTTTCCTTGTACTACCAGTATTCGTTTGATAAAATAACC
Source organism: Nitrososphaera sp. (assembly GCA_038201105.1). Lineage (GTDB taxonomy): Archaea > Thermoproteota > Nitrososphaeria > Nitrososphaerales > Nitrososphaeraceae > TA-21. Next base: position 70,397 of record JBBRRH010000003.1, read on the forward strand.
ATTGGCAAAGACACCACGGTCAAGTGGGTAAATAATGACCGCTCTCAATCAAACACCAATAGCAAGACTTGCACATTAAGAAATATCTCTCAGCTATGAACTCGTTTTTGTTTTGATGAATAGGTCGTTCTGTTTTAGAGATGCTTACGACGGCAGACGATCTTCTTCCGGGTTTCCCCTATGAGGGTTATTGATTAACATTGATCCTATTGAAAGTAATGGGCTTTAAGGTTCTCTACTATTCAACACAGCTGGAAGACACCCGCATTATGTTATGTGACAATACGCTCTTTTCGTGGGGTTCTGTAGGAAACTACAAGATTTGAGGAACAAATAACCACATTATCTAACAAAATATACGTATTTGTACATTAATTCTTGGTTTTTCTTATTTAGGAGTGGTGTAAGTAAAGTCAACTCCAAACGCCTGTGTTGGCGGCGGCAAACGGAACTGTTACCTCTGTTAAGGCCTATTCGAATATAGGGGGCCCCACCTGACGTTCTGGAACTATTCAAACTTTTTAGTTATCATGCATGCAAAAGGCGAATACTCTCAATATGATCATCTTGCTCTCGATATGGAATTGATTATAAATGCCGTGATCCTGGGGCAAAATACTCGTTGTACCACATTCCAATGGGATGTTTTTCTACCTTCTTTATGACATGGCTGCTAATACCGGCCTTATGTATTATACGAAAGGACAGCTCGCTTACCCGATAGACTGAAATTGTTTAGTTCCTTTATCCTATTATAAGGATTATATTGTTTGGAAAGAGAGTCAATACAGACGGGAAACTAATTCCCTTAAATTCGTTGACCATCTACCATAATACGTAGACTATTCTACGGTCAGGTGACACATATTGTTTGAAGCAATTTTGAATTAATAAAATCAATTTACAAACAATCTCTCCATGGGTAGTATTTGTATGGATACTTATTTTCTAGTCAATAACATACGCATGCCGTATTTGGGACGCAATGTAATCAGTGGTTTTAATGCCACTTTATGGCCAGGTTCCACACGCATCTCCCACTCTTTGCAAATAGTAGAAACTAAGAGGATGCTTCCAACCAAGCAAATGGCTCACCTATACAACCTCTGTAATTTGGATGTGCATGCCCCAGAGTCCGTTGTATTACTTATAAATCTTAGCGTAAGTTAGCGCCAACTTTGATTAAACGGACAAACAAACAAAAATTGTACTAATCTTTTAGACCTTTCCTTACTCCAAGGACGGCATAGTTTAACCCAGTATCTGTTTTACTGTTAAGAATTCCTCGACCGTCGTAAACAGGGATAATTCCTAATTGATCTCTTCCTAGATTCTTATACTCGGGGTGGTCGGCAACTAATATTACA
>JBBRRH010000004.1:0-71586 GCA_038201105.1 Nitrososphaera sp.
AGTTAGTGCAGTGTCAGGGATAACAATCATAAACATGTATAGGACCCTGAGGAGATTGGACGATCGTAACTATGTGAGAAAGCAGCATAAAAAATCTATGCCCCTTCATTTGTTACTGCAACTAAGTCTTGTTGTAGGTGCTTTACTTTTCTGGCTATGAGAAGCCAGAAAGTAAGTGATAACTAAGACGCAAGTTACGGCGAAACTGAGTTCAGTAAAAATATAAGTGTCCTTGTCCTTCCAAAATACACCAGGGCATCAGTAAGTGGTTTAGTAACGTTCTTTGATAAGGTGATCTTAGTTGACTAACACAATAGAGGAAGTTGATGAAAAGTTATCGATGACGAGTAGCTAGTATAATTAATAGATGTTGAATATATCAATCATTCAATCCTGCACTGATAATTGAGATCTTTTATATGCAACAGCAAACATGATGCCGAGATAGTATTAAGTTGGTCTGCGTTAGAAGAAATTATGATGCTGGACATGCACATTATGAATGTGCAAAAGGATGATGCGGAACTTCTGATAAATAGGACGTAATTATACTTTCTCTTCATGCTAAATTGAAATAGATCTTTGGCTCGACTAATTCACAAATCTGCGGGATAAGGAAATATTTTTCTTTGTTCGATTATATCATTAATTTTATACATTTTGGGTGTTATTCTAGTTTCCCCTGTAGTGCTGCGAAGATCGATCTTGTAATTTGATTTTCTTTGAATATTTATATAAGTATGAGAAAAAGTCATTTGATGAAACTTGTACCAAAATTTGAAATTAAATCGAAAGCCAAGATCATTCAATTTCTCAATGAGCGGCCAGTAGGCCGAATTGGCTCGATTGATGAAAGGGGATATCCACAGATAATACCAATGAACTTTGTTTTTGTTGAGGATAAGGGAAGGAGCGGAAATCTGGAAAATGATGTCGATAAAACAAATCTTGGGAAAGTTTATATGCATTCTCACCCTTTCGGTGAAAAAATTGAAAATATAAAAAGGAATTCAAAAGTTGGTTTTGAAGTTGATATGCACATCTGTTTTCTACCCTCATATTATTTTCATCCTGCTGATGCATCGCAAGCAGATACACTCTACATTAGCGTCGTGATCAAAGGTAATGTCTTTATCGTTACTGATCTTGAAGAAAAAGCTAAAGCGCTTAATGCTCTAATGATAAAATATCAAAAAGAAGGTGGTTATGCCCCTCTTACTTCAAATATGGCAACAGTCAGGGAGGTAGCTGTTTTAAAGGTGGTTCCGGACGAGATGAGGGGTAAATACAAAATTGGACAACACTGGCAACCTAAATACAGAATAAAAATGGCTACGAAGATAATTCAAAGGGAAGATAACGCTGTTGCAAGGGAAATATTGAAGGTTATGGGTATACAGATCCTGCGTGATGGTAACCTTCTAATATTAAATGAACCGTTAATGTGAGACAATTTTAGAATAGTTATCGAATGTTCTGTAATATGATTTTGCAAAATTTCTGATAAATGATTTTCAAGACTGATGACAATAAAAATTCAAGATTAAGTTCGAAAAATTAAGATCATATATGAAATTGCAAAATCCCACGATTCTTACAATGGGTCGAGCTTCTGTAATATTTGAAAATGCCCTGTAAACATCCATTATCGAGATTACATTTTCATCTCTTTATTTGTCGCTATTATCAGACATCAATAGTAGATCACCATTAGCAGGCTTTTTTCCTTAACCAATAAGACCGCGAGATACTGATGTAGCTGTATGTAATTCGCTCATATTTGAATTAAAAATGTCTTCATGATTTCCAATATTCTTACTGATTTTTTATCCGATATTTGATTTATTGATGTCTCTTCGTTCTTTAAAAAAACAATCCGATCCAATATTCAGAAAAAGCAAATTGAATATATCTTGAGAGATGATGTTTTAAACATTAACTAAAAATTGCAACGAGAGAGGCTGTAAACTCTTCCAAGTCGAATTAACTTCCCCACATAACGCTCACATTAATAATTAGAATTCTTGGTTTTTCTACCTTCAAATGAATCTGATTCATCTTGGTAGAATAGGTAGTTTTGGGTAATTTCATGAAATTTTTCAAGGGATGTATAATCTCAAAAATGAAATCTATTCGCACTCAAATCTCTTGAGTCATTCGAATTTAGGTGAAGTCTTCTGGCATTGCCTATAAAGAACTATTCGTAACAGGTGAAATATGTTATATGGAGAATTACCCAGTCATAGCTTGGACGAGATCCTTTGATCCTACCCAGATAATTCATAGCAAATTGACATTGACGTTCGAGGGTATGACGGTAACTATATATCCAAAAAAATATAGCATTAATATGAATGCGACCTGCTGATAATGAAGACCCTTTTGTCAAGATTGCAGCGTTGATTGGTGGAGAAGAATACTACAAAGTTGCGCGAGCGTTATTGAATACAGAGGACGCGACCGACGAGGAAATCGCCAGCGCAACTGGTATGCGAATTAATATCATAAGAAAGGTGTTGTACGACATGTTTGGTAAGGCATTAATAACCGGTATTAGGGTCAAAGACGAAAAAAAAGGATGGTTCGTTTACCGGTGGAGGGCAAAAAGGGATCAAGCTGAGAACTTTATTGATAATCAAAAAAAGAAGATTCTCGATAGATTGCAAAAAAGATTGGAATATGAAGAATCATCAGAATTTTATCACTGTGGCAATAATGAATGCCCAAGAATAAAATTTGATACGGCTGTGGAATTATTCTTCAAATGCCCGAATTGCAAGGGTTCTCTAGATATGGTGGATAACAGTAAAGTTAAGGATGCTTTAAGGTACAAAATTGATGAGATTATGTTAGAAGTAACTTCTAAGGACCAAATTCAAAATAATTGATAGTAAAGGACAACTTCGTTAGAGGTCTGCCTTTCAACTCTTGAAAGCTTCATTTTCTTTGTGCTAGATATCTTCGAAAAACCTCTGCCTTCTACAAGCGTTTTTGCATCTCTTCCTCCTATCACGACTGACGAAACCATAACAATCATCTCGTCGATCATTCCGAGGTTCAGTACTGACCAATTAATCTCCCCACCACCTTCAACGAGTATTCGGTTAAAATCCAATCTTTCCAAATGGCGAAATACACTGCGAATATTTACTATCTTGTCTCCTGTAACAAGCACCTGGGCGCCTGTACTTTCGATCTTGTGGATTTTTGCGATTGAAGCTCTAGTTGTCACTGCCACAATGGTATGGATTTCGTTAGCAGTTTTCAGAATTCTCGAATGAAGCGATATTCTTGCAGTGGAATCTATTATTATTCTCGCAGGATTCTTCTTTTTAGTCTTGGCAAATCTGACATCCAACATCGGATCATCAGTAAGGACCGTTTGTATCCCTATCATAATTGCATCCACCGTTGTCCGTAATCTGTGAACACGCTTAAGATCAACAATAGATGAAATGGAAGAATCTCCACTTCTAGTAGCTATTTTTCCATCCACTGACATCGCCGCGTTGAGAATTACATGCAATTAGAATTCTTCTCCATCAATTAACCTGCCATTAATCATAACATTGTGAATCGAATCCATGTCTGCTCTATGTACAATCGCTGCATACGGATTGTGCAGAGGCGCAAGATCAATATGATCCTTTTTGAAAAAGATCATGTCAGCAGACATATTTGGGGCGATTGATCCTGATTTTATCTTAAGTATTTTCCCTCCATTTACTGTTGCCATCTTCAATACATCTCTTGCAGAAAGAAATTCATCATCAATTGTTCTTGACATTTTCCATAGGTAATCCATTTCTCTAAACATGTCTGGTGAATTGATCATGACGTTGTCGGTTCCGATTCCAACATGACATCCTAATCGTAACATTTTTGCGACTCTAGGAAAGCCCACTCCTAATATCCCATTTGATCGTGGGCATACTATTATCCCGACTCCTTGCTCAGCTACTCTGGTAATATCCTCGTCAGAAGCATTGGTCATATGGACAATGAAATCAGGCATGAGATTTAGAAGAATTCTCTGAACCTCACTCTTCCCCGTAGCAGAAACTGAAAATGTTACAGTCTGTTCCGACTCTGCTGCATGGATTGCCACGATGATATTTCTTCTCGATTTCTCTCTATACTCATGAGCTACTTTTCTATACTGGTTCAGGGACTCGTCTGAATTTTCATTAGCACCGCTGATGCCAAAACCGTCACATACCTCCAGTATTTTATGAGACGTTTTGTTAAAATTGGCGGACAGCGTTTCTTTCGGATTCTTGTACTGATACCTATCCACCTTTTCCCCATCACTCGATGGGTGGATAGTGAAATAATATTCAGGACGACCTAACGTTACATACTTTATCGGTGTATCAAATAAAGCATCATTTAGCAACTTGATTCCTTCACTTCCACCTTCTCTGAAATCTGCAAAAGCAACAATTCCTCTCTTCAACATTGATCGAGCACTGCTTTTAATGAATGTGATTAGATGGTCTCTGTCGCTATTGTCCAAAATTTTTTTCTTAAGCCCATGTAACGGATGAATCCTTTGATCCAGATCCAGATCAATATCTATAGCTATATCCTTTCCAATGGAATCACCGATATGTGTGTGAGCGTTTACGAATCCTGGACATGCCAATAATCCTTCTCCGTCAAACACCTTATCATCCTTGTTTGTATTACGAAAATCACCTTGTCCTGCGTGGCTAATTAGACCGTCTTTTCCAATAACTATATATCCACAATTTATGAATTCGAGATCATTCTCTAGTAATAGACTTACGTTCTTGATAATCAGAGACATCTGATCTCGTAAACTTGATGAATAATGCCTTCTTTGCGGAGCTTGCGAATTGTATCTAATGCGCCTGTTGCTGCACCAGCGGCTTCCCTAGCGGTTTTTGCTATGCCGATACCACAATTCAATTTCACTTTCAATTGTTCACAGATGTTACTTATAATTGATCTTACCTCTTCTGAAGGAATTGTATCTGATACGATCATAAAGTTATCGCCGCCTAAATAAAAAGTCATAGATTTCTTATTTACGAATTCATCCGCAATTCTGGAAAAAATCCTAATTATAAACGTACTAACTTCATATGGAGAAATCATGTTGCTGATCCTTGTTGAGCCATCGATGTCTAAATGCATTATTTGGACCATCATGTCCGATCGTATTGTACTCGGGTGTCCAGACGACAGTAAGTACGTATGGTTACCATATAAAGGGACATTTGTTCTAAGTTGATTATTATGGCGTCGTGCACAATATGCGTTAAGACTCGCATCCAGCGGTGTTGAACCTATCCCTATGGCCATCGATAAATTAATTTCTCTATGCGAATCTGAGATATATGAAAGAATAATAGAATGATCCTCCACGGAAAGTCCATTTGTGACAGCAAATAATTCATCCTGCCTATTCTGATAGACGAGACAATCCTTTTCAGAGAACAGTTTTTGTAAATCGTAATACAGTTTTGCTTGCAGCATCTGCAATTGAGCTTCTCTGTCACTTCCAAGTTCTAATGTCCACGGTCCATATCCTTCTATTTTAATAATGGAAATCTGTATGCTCAATCTATTATGATCACTCCCATTTTTTCATCATCTTCTTCCAGATCCCTTAATTTTCTTAATCGGTCAACCATGTTAACTGCTGCATCTACAGCTCTCCTGGAAACAGTTATAATTCTATTGCGTGCCTGCTGGACGGTCATATCAGGGCCTGAGATGCCAAGAGATACAGGTTTATGATATTTGAATGATAATTCAGCAATAAACCTTGCAGCGGTATTTGCAACTATTCTGTCATGGCCTGTTTCACCTTTTATGACGCAGCCTAGTGTTACTATAGCATCTACGTCTTTTTTCTTTATAAGCTCCTCTATTAGTAGAGGCATATCAAAGGTTCCTGGAACGAAACAGATGTATCTAATTGCTGCGTTCCTTAATTCCGCTTGAGCCTTCGCCACTTCAAGCATTTCCATTGTGATACGACTGTTGAATTCTGCAACAATAATGCCTAACCTGGTCTTGTCCAACTATCGTTTCAAACCATTATATTGTTTAATTTCGTTTGCTTGAAGTATGGGTATGTCTGTCTTGATTGAGATCTCGTTTGCCTTCCGTATGTTTAGCGCCTTGTATGTCTCTGAATCTAACATCTCGCAAATCACTACTGAAGGGACTAAATTTGCCAACTTCATTAAGTATACGCCCAATTCGGTATGTCCCATCCTTTCCTGTATCAAACCTTTTGCCGCTATCAACAATGGAACATGCCCAGGAGTACGAAAGTATCTGACAAATTGATCTCTGCCGTCATTATTCATTTCTGCGCATATTTTGGCCATCTCATTAATAGTAAGGGCTCTATCTGCGTCAGTGATACCAGTATAGGTATCTATATGATTTATAGAAATTGAAAACGATGGTTTATCTCCGTATGGAGTTATTCCAAATATTATTTTGGAAAGAGTGAAATTATTAGTTGATATACGACGCAGCATTTCGTGCATATACATTAATCCTAATATTCTTGCGGTTTCGTTTGAAATTGCCAAGCATATCATACCTCCTGCCATGTTCCTCATTTCGGCGACACTTCTAGGTCTTACAAATTGTGCGGCCATGACCAGGTCGACTTCGTCCTCTCTAGACTCGTCATCATGGATCATGATGAATCTTCCAGATCTCAGAGCATAAACCGCGTCGTCTAGTCTTGACACTAGGGTTATTGGAATTGAAATTAATTATATGTTTTACTGTTTTTCGAGTAATTACTAATTTTTTGGTATAAGATTGGCTAGGTATTTACTTAGTATATCGAATTCTAAGTTAACTCTGTCTCCTCTGATTTTGGTTCCCATCGTAGTTTTTGAAACTGTATGAGGCACCAAAGCTACAGAGAATTTATATTTTCCGACATCGACTACCGTAAGGCTTATTCCGTGTACCGTGACGGACCCTTTAGGAACTAAATATTTCATCATATCTTTGCCTTTGACCCTTATCCACATCTTTATTTCAGCTGGGAATTTAATTACATCAGAAATTTCTCCGACTCCGTCAACGTGCCCTAGAACGATATGTCCCTCTAACCTATCGCTGAGCTTCAAACTTCTCTCTATATTCACAGAATCTCCATCCTTGAGGGATCCCAATGTTGTCCTATCCATTGTCTCTTTGACAATTTCAAATTCTGCAGCAGTTTTCTTCAAGATAATTACGGTTAGGCACGTACCATTTACGCTTACGCTATCACCAATCTTAAGACCTCTTCCCACTCTTCCCAATTCAAGTCTGATACGCCTATCTGAATTACTAGTTCTTTTAGACCCCGTTATGGACTTTATTGTTCCTGTTCCATTTATTATTCCTGTAAACATTAATTACTTCTCGTGAATCACTCACACGTCATACAAATAGATTGCGAAATAATTTTGGTTTTTATGAATTGAACTGTTACCTGCTGACCAATAAGATAAGAGGAGCGAAGCTCGCTATTTCACCTTGAGAGGGATCAGTCTCAATCATTGTAGGCCAATCCTTTAAGGAATACAAGTTAAAAAATTTTTCATACGGCAGTTGGAATTAACCTTATTGGAAGAGAATAATCATCCAATGGTCTCTTATCGAAAGGTATTCAGAAAATAGCCGATGTATATGAAATCTCGGGTGACTCAGCAAAAACAAATTTCGATGAATAAAGTTTGAATTGTTTTCTCTCAACCTTCGGTTTATTGCCAAATCGTGATACGATCAAACTATGTAATATTTTCAATACTTTTAGAGCTAGCCTACCTTGCTCAACAAATTGTTTAAGTGATACAAAAGTTTTCTCGTACTAAATTAGTCTCCGCGGCAATCAATCAAGACTTACATCCCACTTTCTTAGATTCATGTCTCTGATCATTTCCAGGATTGCTTTCGCTTGTCTGTAATGCACCGCATCTATCATTTTACCATCAAGTGTAACTGCGCCAGGTCCAGATCCTCCTTCCATAGCCCCATGCAAAGCTTCAAGGACCTTTTTAGCCCATTCTATCTGTTTTGGTGCCGGTAAGAATACTTCATGTACAGGTCTAATGTGCGAAGGATGAATCAAAGACTTGCCTGAATATCCAAATTTTCTGGCTGTCGTTGCATCAGAAATCAAACCATCAATGTCATTCACATTTTGCCATATCGCATCCAGCGAAGCTACGTTAGCTGCTTTGGCCTCTACGGGAATTTTGGAACGGGCATATGAATAGCTAGTAGCATCGCCATAATCACCTATGTCCATGTCATGGAGAAAGTCAAAAACTCCGAACACAACGGCTGCCACTCTTTCATTAGCTCTCGCAATTGAATAAGTATTCATTACTCCTCTAGCAGTTTCAATTGATGGAATAATTGCAATTCGTCCAACTCCCAGACCCCGTTCAAGTTCAAGTTCTTTTATTATCTTTGTCACCTCGTTAACTTCTTGGCTATTGTTTATTTTTGGGAGTACAATACCATCGACGCCACTCTGGATCATATCTAAAAGATCTGCTTTTGCCAAGCCTGATTCACTCGAATTAATTCTTACATAAATGGAAGATCGAATATTATCAATTTTCTGCTCCCTGAAGTACATTTTGAGCAAATCTCTTGCAACATCCTTATCCTTTACTGGAACCGAGTCTTCCAAATCATAGCACAAAATATCCGCATCCAGTACAAGCGACTTTTTGATGAATCGCTCATTATTGCCAGGAATAAATAATAGTGTCCTGAACAACAAATCGATCTATGAGAGGTAGTTCAGAGTTTTTGGGGCGTTGTAACGATCTTGCCCATTATATCACCATTAGTCATCATAACATGACCTTTTACCATATCTGAAAACGGAAGTATCTGTCCTATGAGTGGCTTAATCTTTCCTTTGGAAGTCCAGTAGATGACTTGTTCCAATTCTGCCTTCGTACCCTGGGTAGATCCAAGTAAATTTGTCCCTTTAAAGAAGAGGTACCTTAAATCGATTGTAGAATCATAACCTGTTGTGGCACCAGTGGCAACTAATGTACCCCCATTCTTTAGTAAACTTATTTCTTGGGGAAAGGTAGATTTCCCTATATGTTCAAAAACGACATCTACCCCTTGTTTTTTAGTAATCTCTCTTACCTTCTTGTACCAATCTGCCTCTCTGTGATTGACAACGTGATCCGCGCCTAATTCTAGACATTTGTCCATCTTTTCCTTGTTCCCTGCGGTAGCAATAACATCGCAGCCATATAACTTTGCGATTTGAATACCTACCATACCTACGCCACTTGTTCCGCCCATAATAAGCACAGTTAGCCCTGGTCTGATCTTTGCACGGCCGATTAGCATATGCCATGCTGTCATTCCAACCATCGATACGGCCGCAGCGTCATCGAATGATACGTTGTCAGGTATTTTGGCAACATTTACTTCTGGGAGATGACTATATTGACAGAAGCCTCCCCATAAAGGTCCTGTTTGAAAACCCCAGATAAGCCTGTCATTACAATCATATTCTCTGCCAGATGTGCACAAATCGCAGACTCTGCAGCTCATGTTTGAATGTGATACTACTCTGTCCCCAACCTTTAGTTTTACAACATCAGAGCCAGTTTCCACAACTACGCCAGCTGCGTCACTGCCGGAAATATGGGGAAGTGGTCCCTTAATTGGATCACCCCATATTGCCCAAAGATCATTATAATTGTAGGCCGCTGCCTCAATTTTGATCATAACTTCGTTGGGTTTAAGCTTGGGCATATCAACATCTTCTATGTTAATGACCTTTGTAGGATCTTTGTTATATTCTCTATATACGGCTGCTTTCATAAATCTGTCAGTAGTATGAATACTTAATATAGTTAACTAGATAAGTCTGAAGCAAATTTCCCATCACAGAATAACTTGTTTCTTAGTTAGAGGCCATTTAGCTCAACAAAAAGTGAATAAGCTATCAAATCCGGTTTATCTTGAAATCTTTCTTCGGGTGTTGTAAATTTATTAACAACTGTTTTAGTTCTTGATCCGTTAACGCCCTATTTAATCTGCCAGCGGAGGCAGCTGATATCAAATAATTTTCGACAGCCCCAGCTAGTTCGGGTTTAACTATCCTTATGTTCATGAGCCTTTGTCTGGCGTTCGTATCCAATAAGAGCATTAATGCCTTCTGTCTTACGGCCGCTTCGGCTTCCCTTTTCCGAATTTCCTCATCATTGTTTTGTGGCTGAGAGACCGACATTTCCTATCGTAGTGATATTAAATGAATATTAGGCATATCTCTGTAACTCGGGCATTGAGGTTGTCAATTCCTTGTAAATTTCTGTTGAAATTCTATCCATTCTCTTCATACCTTCGTCAGAGATAAGTCTGCCCTGACCTTTCTTAATTAGGTATCCTGAGCTCTCAAGCTGCTGAAGTGCTCTTCTAATAATAGCACCACCAGCCCTTCGGTGATGTGCAAGACTGTATCCATTTTGCTTCTTACCGCCGTACTCCCTTCTCAAGTCTGATACACCCAACGGACCATGCATGTAGATCTTTCTTAATAATGATGCACAGCGGACGTACCACCAATCTTTGTTCTGAGGAATTTTCTCTACATGACATCCTGTTTTGACGAAGGACGACCAATTAGGTGCCTCTATTTTCTTATCCTTTTTCAGGTGCTCGGCAAATCTAGGGATCAAGTAATCAGCAGGAATATCATAAACCTTGGCCATAATACGTTACAAGACTTGCCCTAATTCCCTTATAAATCCTTATACCTATCGATAAGCTAACAATAACGTCAGGTTGCTTTGGTTTCTGCGTAAACCAGTACTATTAATTGTTTAAGCAGATCTCTGTCTATGTGATTACTATTTTACCAACCGGCAAAATAAGCGATTCACATATTCAATCCCACAAAAGAATTGATTCCGAGTCAAGCTAACGTAATCCAGTTTTTTCTCATCTTGGTCGACACGGACATATCATTTTTCTATATACGTGCATACATTTCAAACACGTTATACGCACAGATTTCGTTCGAGATCTGCCAGTTCTTACTCTGGAAGTTTTACCTGGGATGATAAATTGCTTACAACTTCTGCAAAATAGCTGCCTTAATGAATATGGAATGCTTACTCGACTATGCAAGGCTATTCTTAGTGCGACTCGTGCCTGTTTCTCTGCCCAGTCGTTGTCACTTCCAAGCTCATGCAGTAAATTTCTTTCTAAAATTTCAATTCTCTCACTAGCGATGGCATTGCTATTGTTCCTTTTCAACTGCTAAGAAAAAGTACTCTGATTGTACAATAAATCTGTTATTCCCTTTGAGGTTTTAATAATCCAATGAGAACCTAAAGACTAAAGACAACATTGTCTATTGAGACGTAACGTGTGGAATTTGCCCGTAGTTCAGTAACTAAATAACTCTCATTCAATTAAAGAATCATATTGTTTTCTTTGATTATTGCGGAGGCGGGATTAGAAACGGTACCATCAAGAATATTAGATCATACTTCAGTAAAGAACTATGCTAGAAAAATAGGACGGAAACCAAAAGAAGTCCTACTTGATACGAGTTACCACTTTACCGCGATGACACATCATGATCTTCCGCTTTGGTGGAAACGCGGAAGACCGGATATTGTTCATTTTTCACTCTTAACAGCCCTTTCTACCCCACTCTTCATTGAAAGAAAATTGGACGTTTATGTATCGACCATGGAAAATAAGTTAATCTTCATAAACAAAGATCTTAGAATTCCGAAGTCGTATTTTAGATTTGAGGGATTGATGATGAATCTCTTCAGAGATAAAGTGATAAATGATCCAAACGGCTCAAGAAAGTTGCTTGAATTAAAGGAAAATATCAATTTCAAGGAAATAATAAATCAAATTGTAAAGCCAAATAAAGTAATTGGACTTTCGATAAAAGGAATTAGGAGCAATTCTTTTCAAATTATTGTTGATAGTGTGGAAGATAAAAATAAAAACTATTGTTTCGTTGTAGGAGGATTTCAACGCGGTCATTTTCAGGAAGATGTCACAAGTATTTTTGATACCATGCATTCTATAAGTGATTATGGATTAGAATCCCATGTCGTAATCGCAAGAATTCTATATGAATGCGAGAAATTAATTCAATGAAATGCCGCATCCAGTATGAAAGCTATGAATAGTGCAGTCAAATAGGGGCTGGAAAATTTAAAAACCATCCATGACGCCCTTTCACTGGGTCTTACCATAAGCCATGTTGACAAGAGAATCATTACGATACCAAACACGGTAGCGGTGATTAGGTAGATCAATCCAAATTGGTCTAAGACGAATGGGATTACGCTAAATGCCACCATCAAAAGGGTTGTTATCGCAATAACACGAACTGATGTTCTCTCATCTGCAACTACTGGTAACATCGGTACCCTTGCTTTTGCATAATCCTTCTTTACATGTAACGCAAGGCTCCATATGTGTGTTGGAATCCAGAAAAAGACAAGAGCAGCCATAACCAATCCAATTTCGATATTCTGCGTAGTAACTGCAACATATCCAATTAACGCAGGGGCCGCTCCTGAAAAACCGCCAAGTATTATATTGGCCTGACTCCTACGCTTGAGCCATTTACTGTAGACAATTATATTGTCAAACAGACCAAACGCCATTAGTCCTAATGCTATGTAATTAATCAACCATGCACAAACGAGAGATACTGTAGTCAAGATCAATCCAAAAATCAGTGCATTTCTTGGAGAAATTCTACCAGATGGTATAGGCCTTGCTTTTGTCCTTTCCATAATTGCATCTATATCACGATCATTATATCCTGTAATTGTATCTGCCGCGGCCGATCCAGCAGCCACTCCAGTGAGAAGCAAAAACCACTGCAAAGGCGTCACTTCAATTTTGAAGAGAAGCGATGCAGTCAGAGCTGCTCCGAATGCGGTAAAAACTAAAAGGTACCATATTTTCGGTTTCGTTAACTCATAATAATTCTTGATCCGATTTCCTACATTCAACTGGGGGATCAAATTATGAATGGCCTCTTTCTAAACTTGTAACATGTTGCAATAACATTAATACTTTCATAATTTGTATGAACGGCCAATTTTTGATAATCAGGATTTACTTTTATTTGATAAAATATAATATAAAAGTTACAATATCCTTACTTTCTGGCCGCAACAAAATTATCGCCATGATCTATTGCTGAGTTATTTTACTCTCGAAGCAGGGAATAGCATTTCTCTTACGGTTTTTCTCATTTCAATGAACGTTTCTGTCTTTTGAACACCCTCAATACGCCCAATCCGTTCGGAAATTAGTTGGTGCATTTCATCAAGGGAATGAGAGTTCATGGTCACCAATATGTCAAATCTCCCAGTGACTTCGGATATTTCTCTAACTTCTGGAATCTTGAAAAGTTCGTTGAGTACGTTGTCTCGCAATTTTGAATCCATATTTATCCCAGTTAAAGCCTTGACACTGAAACCTAAGGCTTCGTCATTGATTACGATTGTGAATTTCTTAATGAATCCTCTTCTTACTAACCGCTTGATTCTACTGTATACAACAGATGCATTGATATTGATTTTCTTTGAAAGCTTTGGTACCGACACCGCTGCATCGTTTGAAAGCTCGCTTAAGATCTTTAGATCCAAATCATCGATTTTACTCAGATGAATCACCAATTATATCGTAAATTTGGGGATTAATAAATGTATTAATTTCAAATTTGAATCATTTTTTTTATAAATATATGGCATCAAATAATTTTTTTAGATCGAAGAAGTTCAGCAAGCAAAACAGCCCCCTTAGCCGAACCCATTTTTTCGTTATGAGACAAAAGTACATATTTTATACCATTATTAAACGCAGTATCCTTTCTTAGTCGTCCCACCACTGTAGTCATCCCATCATTAATTTCCCTGTCTATTCTGGGCTGCGGTCTGGTTGGATCATCGTGGACAATTATGTAGTCTTTTGGTGCCGTTGGCAAGTTCCTTGTCGTTACCGATTCAGAGTAATCCAACATTGACTTTTTTATTATTTCAGGTTCTACTGGCTCTCTTGTTTCTACAAATACAGCTTCTGTATGTCCATCGAGTACTGGGACTCTCGTGCAGGTACAGCTAACCTTGATGTCTGCAGGCGAAATTACATTTTCGCTAAATTCACCAAGTATTTTTTTCGTCTCGAGTTGGACTTTTTCTTCTTCTTTGGGGATGTATGGTATGATATTGTCCAATATGTCTAATGCTACTACGCCTGGTGACCTGCCTGCTCCAGATATGGCCTGCATTGATGTCATAAACACTCTTTGGACACCAAAACGATCCATGATTGGTTTTAAGGTTATTGCCATTCCTGTGGTAGTACAATTTGGCAAAGGGGCAATGAAACCCTGCCAATTTCTATTTTTCTTCTGGAATTCTAGCATGTCAGTATGATCGTCATTTATTCCTGGAATCAGAATGGGAACATCATTTTCATATCTGAATGCCGCGGCAGTACTTATCACAGGGACATGTGCAGCTAACCTCGGCTCGATTTGCTTTGCATCCTCGGATTCTAAAGCCGCAAATATGAGATCATATTTTCCAGGATCCAGCTCGTTAATGTTGCTTAGAACCATATCCTTAGCAAATTCAGGGACTTCTTCCTTGTTATGCCACCTAAGTATGGCTGTATTTGGATCGCGTAATGCGTCAATGTATTTCTTACCCGCAGTTCTTTCTGAAGATACGATTAGATCCAATTCAAACCAAGGATGTCTATTCAGAGCAATGACAAATTCTTGACCGACTGCTCCAGTAGCACCTACGAGGGCAACTTTTAGCATATAGTGTGGCGTTATTTTGAATGGAACTAATAATCGTTTACAGGAATATGACTTGTCGCTAAAGAATTTGTTAGGATTGAATGATTCTAAATATATATTACTAAATACCAATCTTGAGCAAGTGACCAAAGGCTCTTGCTCTCATGGTGGGATCCACTCAGCAGGACCACATATTGTTAAAATTGACTTTAGTTCCAGCGTTAATCCACTGGGAGTATCAAAAAGTGCAATAAGTAAACTCAAGAAATGCTTAAGGACACTTTCCTGTAATTATCCAGACCCCGAATGCGCAGACTTTAAAGAGAATTTGATACGTTATCTCGATGGAAGGATATCTATTGACCAAATTAACGTAGGAAACGGGGCTACTGAAATAATTCATAATTTCGCAAGGTCCTTCGTCAAGAAGGCGGTGATAATACCCTCGCCCACTTTTTGCGAATATGAACTCGCCTCGAGAAGGGTAGGAGCTAAAGCGAAGTTTGTGCCTCTTTCAGACTGGGAAATCGATCCTGATGCTATACTAGACAGTGCAAAAAACATAGATGCAATTTTTTTATGCAATCCCAACAATCCCACCGGCATTCTCTCTAATAGATCTATTTATAAAATATTGGAAAGGAGTAACGATTCAACCAAAATTCTTGTTGATGAAAGCTTTATGGAATTAACTGATGATCCTAAGGCACATTTGTCCTTAATCGACAAAGTTAGTGAATTTCCAAATATGGTGATTTTAAGATCATTGACAAAATCCCATGGCCTTGCAGGCCTAAGACTTGGATATAGCATTTCACATCCTAGAACCGCGCGCCAATTGTCTATGCATAGAATTGCCTGGAATGTGAACGGGCTAGCCCAAGTGGCAGGAATTATTGCATTAAATGATACCCAACACCTTCGCCGGGCAAAGAATCTCATAAGAAAGGAACGCAAGTTTATGTTTCAAGAAATTCATCAAAGGTTAAAGTCATTTTCTACAATCCGTTCCGATGTGAACTTTTATTTGATAGATTTGCATCGAGGTAATTCGTTAAAAATGAAAGATTATCTGCTGGGGTGGAAGGGGATTCTTGTGAGAGATTGCAGTACATTTAGGGGACTTGGCAAAAATTTCATTCGTGTGGCAATCAGAAATCACCACGAAAATATTGCACTTCTTAGATCCTTGGAGTCGATAGATCATTGACTGCAAAAGTACTTATGGTTCAAGGAACATCCTCGGGAGCAGGGAAGAGCACCCTCGTAATTGCATTATGCAGAATATTCGCTGACATGGGATACACAGTATCTCCATTTAAAGCTCAGAATATGACATCTAATTTTTATACAATTTGTAACACTGCGAAAAAACTAGCCAGAATACAAGCAGTCCAAGCATTTGCGTCGAGGAAGGAACCAGATCCACGAATGAATCCCATACTGTTGGAACCATTGGGAGACTATTGGAGTAATGTCTTTGTAAACGGCATATACTATGCAAGAATGAGGGCCAATGAATATTATAAAGACTTTGTTCTCAAGGAAGGACTTTCGTCTGTGCTGAAGAACTTGGACGAACTGCGGCAAGAAAATGATGTCATTTTGATAGAGGGAGCAGGATCTCCAGCAGAAATCAATATCGCTGAATACGATATAGCAAATATGATACTAGCCGAAAAAATTTCCGCCCCGGTAATTTTGATTGCAGACATAGAACGCGGCGGTTGTTTTGCAAGCATTGCAGGAACATTAGGGTTACTAAAACCTCACCACTGCGAATTAGTAAAGGGAATAGTAATAAACAAATTTAGAGGAGATAAATTAATTTTAGATGGTGCCATCACAACAATCGAAAGGATGACAAAAAAAGAGGTACTGGGAATATTACCACGAATAGAATTTACGTTACCAAATGAAGACTCATTGGATGAAACTAATGTACAATCTCCCGAAATATCTCCTGAATCACTTGATGAACAAATTAACATTCTGGCTTCGAAAGTGAAAGAGATTATCGACATTAAGAACATAGTCTCTAGGGTAGTTGGACTAGAACAGAAATGGATGTAATCTATATGCTTTTTTCTATATCCACGGGGGTCGCACTTAGTTTCAGCTTCGGTGACCCACCCAACAACTTTCATCCCGTTTCATGGCTTGGTAAGTTTATTGATGCGATCATTCACAAATTAAAACTTAAGTCCGAAAATTCGAGGATTGAGAAGCTCAATGGAGTGGTACTCACATTATTTTTAGCCTCGGGAGCTTGTATTTTGAACCAGTTACTTTCTCTATACATTTATTCAATTTGTAGTTTCATTGGGTTCGTAATTTATGCAGTTATAGTTCTCAAGTCAAGTATTGCGATATTGACAATGGAAAAGCATGTAAATGCTATAATCCGAGCTCTGGAAAAAAATGATCTTGAAGGAGCGAGAAGGAATCTTTCGTACATAGTTAGCAGAAACACTAGTACACTGGATATCCAACATATTTTATCCGGCACTATCGAATCAATTGGCGAAAGCGTTGTAGACGGGATTGTTGCACCGCTATTTTATTACTCCTTTTTTGGTCCTTCCGGCGCCGTCGGATACCGTGTTGTTAATACACTTGATTCAATGATTGGCTATAAAGATAAATATCATCTCAATATAGGTTGGATGAGTGCAAAAGTAGACACAATATTAAATTATGTTCCAGCAAGACTGTGTGCAATGTTAATGATCCTATCGGCAAGGATAGTTGGAGCAGATTGGAAAAACTCCATTCAAGTCTTGGGCACTGATTATCATAACACATACAGTGTAAATGCCGGGTATCCGATGTCTACGATGGCAGGTGCTTTGAGGATAAAATTGGAGAAAATTGATGAATACACCTTGGGTAGCGAATTGGAACCCCTGTCTATCGAAAAATGCAGGACGGCTATTAAAATAATGAAAGTAACAACTATTGTTTTTTGCTTACTGGTATCATATCCTCTGGTAATATCATTATCAGCAATTGGATGGTGGAACTTTTTCTTTGGGTTCTGATGGACTTCTTTCAGCTTTATCTTTTTTGACGATCATTCCTGTACCAAGGTCAGGTAATACAGATATCAGCATAACAGCTCGTAATATGTACCTGTTTCCTATTGTAGGTGCTATAATAGGCATAATCGTAGGTATTTTTGCTTATGGTCTTTCGATATATCTGGAAAATTATTTGGTCGGCTTTTTCGTAACAATCGCCATACTGCTAATTACAGGAATGCAACATGCCGATGCACTTGCAGATTTTGCAGATGGTTTGATGGTGAAGGGAAGCAAGGATGCAAAACGACGGGCCATGTCCGATCCTACTGTAGGTACAGCAGGTGCAATATCTTTAGTTGTCTGCATCATAGGATTGATAATAGCCATTTCTACTTATAATTCTGCTTTCAAACTTTTGATCAGTATAGTAGCTGCAGAGGTAATAGCCAAATACATAATGGTCATAGAGGCCGGCAGCGGTAGATCAGCCTGGGAAGGTTTTAGCTCACCCTTCACAAGGGAGATGAAAGACAAAAAGAAAATTGCATTTGCCACCATATCTACACTCATAATAGTTTTAACCTTGAGAGGTTACATTGGATTGATCTCTTTGGGAACGGGACTGCTTATCGCCGGTGTAATCTGCCACCTTTCAACTAAAAATTTTGGGGGACTGACCGGTGATGTACTTGGAGCCTCCAATGAAATTACCCGTGTATCTTCACTGTTGGTGCTGTCTCTATTGGTGGTATGAATCGCCCCATGATGGCCGCTATAATGTGTGGCGGCAAAGGGTCTAGGATGAATCAAGGATTAACGTTTGAAAAACCTATGCTCCTTTTTAGAGGAAAACCTATGGTAGGACATGTCCTTGATGCATTGGTATCTTCAAAGAGATTTAGTTCGGTAGTAGGCATAACTAGCCGCCATACAACTGCCACATCAAAATATTTGCGTAACCTCAATCAATGCGTGAATGGACTTCATTTAATAGAGACATCTGGATTTGATTATAGTACGGATCTTGGACGAGTTATTGAAATGTTAATACCCTCAGAAATAATTGTTGTTCCTTCTGATCTTCCAATACTGAAAGCAGAAACAATAAATGACATTCTGAAAAGCTGGAATCCTGATGCAAGTTTCGTGTCTATCATCATGGAGAAAAGTTTCATCGAAAGTATGGGATTAATACCAAGCATTGTAATTTCTGTTGAGAAAATTGAATACTGTTATTCTGGAATCTCTATGATCGACACGTCCAGAATTCTCGCTGGGGTAGAAGCAAATGAATCATATATTGTGATGAATAGGGCAGATATAGCTTTTAACATAAACACTATGGAAGATCTTAAGGCTGCAAACGCCTATCTTAATTAATCCAGAGCGGCTAACAACTTTCCCAAGATTCGTGCCTTCCCTCCCCTCTTTACAGCTATTAGTTTTCCACAAGATTTACATGGGATATCGATTGTAGTGTGGGAGAAAATTATCATTTTTTCCTGACATTCAGGGCACTGCACAGATAAAAACTTGCTTTTAGGTTTTGGTATCAGTATTTTCTCTTTTTTCATAATTACCACTAATATTATGGTTGAATTTCTAACTTTCGCATCCTCATTCCTTCTTTCATCGTTTTTCTCTGGCAAGTCTTGCACGTATATTTTAGAGTAATCTTTTTTGTCGTCTTTGCAGTTCGTTTGAGTTCTGGGAATTTCTGGCCTCCGTATCCCTTTTTGTCTTCAGCATGACGACGTGCACCCAAGGCAGTTTTTCTATCCTTGCCCTTTTTATATATAGCAACGGACTGCGAAGTGTGGGTCTTACATTTTGGGCAGAACTTGCGAAATTCCTTCTGCATTTTCATATCTGAAAGATCTTGAATGCCGGTAATTTAAGGACATCGTAATGATTCGTAATAAACTAAGGGATTTGGCCAGCATATAAAAGGTGAAGGTACATGATAGGGGACTGTCACTCGACCTTCCAAAATGGACGATAATGCTTTTTTTGAGATTATCTTGAGAAAATCTAATATACTGATTACTTTATACCATGACTAATAATGTTCGATAGCCTGATTCAGCAGATATATGTAAGTGTAGAGAGCTTCGGAGTTTGGATACCATTAGCCTTCGGGTTAACAGTAGGACTAGTATACGCGATTATCTCAGGTGCAAGACGCCAGAGGTAATCCGACAGCAACCCTTCTTTTCTTTTTGTATTAGTAACTCTAAGGCAATTTTTATTCAAAGAAAACTCTAAAAGTAAATTATGGCTGTATATAATTTGATGGATATTCCTTTTGCTACTGGGGCAACCAAAGAGAGACGCATTAAAGTGAGTTCGACTCAAACGACCAGCTTCCTTTGGGAAGGGGAAAATGTATTTTCAACTCCTTCTATGATTGCAGAGATGGAAGAAACATGCAGGCTATTATTGAAAGAGCAGTTCCTACGAAATCAGGAATCAGATTCTGTGGGTACTCGCGTAAATATCAAACATCTTGCAGCTACTCCAGTAGGCACGGAAGTTCTACTTAAGGCAAAAATAACTGGCGTCAATGATCAAAGAATTACATTTGATGTGGAGGCCTTTGATAAAATAGATAGAATAGGAGAAGGTGTCCACGAAAGGTTTGTTATAAATATACCCAGATTCAGGGCAAAATTTGATGAAAAGCTAAAAAAATTAGACAGATAAAGGATGACATACAAAGTTAATTACTCTAGTTGAAACCTTGAGAGAGTCTCTATCTTGGGCGATTCTCTTCACTATTGCGTGATCCATTTTAACGAGTTCGTGTTCTTCTGGATGGAAGAGTCACCTGGATTGAGTTTCCAAGCAAATTAATCAATCTGTTTTGAAGATCATCGGATGATAGAGTAATGGAAAATGATGCATCTCCGGATAAGAAATTAGCAGCTCTTGCCAATAGCTATCAAATCTTCTTTATTGTAAAGAATTATGAGAAAAGAGCGGAGAGATGCCGGGAAGCAAATAAAACGTTCAATGTCGCTCCTAGAATGCTTTTCGTCATCAATTGAAGGACTCATTTTATCGCTGATAAAAATCAGATCCTCCCGACGAAGACAATGTCACGATCAGTCAAATTATATTTCATTGTCAACTCAATGTCGTGAAGATTACTTTAGTTTAGTAGAACCCAAAGGTTTTGTAAAACTATAAAAGAGGCAAGAGAAAAAAGTGTAGCATTCTTCTAGGTGATATGTGAGAATGGAATCAATTCAAGCAACTGCTGGTGGAATGCCAGTTATAATATTAAGGGAAGGGACAAAAGAAAGTAAAGGTAGAGAAGCACAAAGGAATAACTTTATGGCTGCGAAACTCATTGCAGACATGGTAAAGTCTTGTCTAGGCCCAAGAGGAATGGACAAGATGCTCGTTGATACGCTTGGTGACGTAACCATAACCAATGATGGTGCTACTATTTTGAAGGAAATGGACGTTCAACATCCTGCCGCCAAAATGATGGTTGAGGTAGCAAAGTCTGTGGACAACGAAGTCGGGGACGGAACGACATCTTCAGTGATACTTGCAGGGGCGTTGTTGGAAAAGGCGGAAGAACTAGTTAACAAAGATGTACATCCTTCTGTTATTGTAGATGGTTATACAGCTGCAGCAGAACATGCGCTTTCACTACTCCAAAGGATCGCAGTCAAAGTGGACACTAATGACAAAGACCTCCTTAAGAAAATTGCACAGACAAGTATGTACTCAAAGCTGGTCTCTGATGATAGTCCAATGCTAGCCCAGATAGTGGTAGACGCTTCAAAACAAATCAGTGAAAGTAGCTCTGATGGAAAAACACTGAAAGTTGATTTAGATAATATAAAGGTCGAAAAGAAAGCCGGAGCATCAATTCATGATACTAAACTTATCAAAGGAATTGTACTTGACAAAGAAGTAGTGCACTCCGGAATGCCAAAGAAGATAGAAGGCGCGAAAATTGCCCTGATAAATTCAGCGCTCGAAATAGAAAAGACGGAGATGAGTGCAGAAATTAGAATTAATGATCCAAAGCAAATGCAGATGTTCTTGGAGGAAGAAAATAGGATGCTGAAATCTATGGTGGAGAAAATAAAGAATGTGGGAGCAAATGTGCTTCTTTGCCAAAAGGGTATTGATGATTTAGCTCAGCACTATTTGGCAAAAGAGGGTATATTGGCAGTTAGGCGTGTAAAAGAGAGTGATATGTCAAAGTTAGCTAAGGCAACAGGTGCGCGATTAGTAAATAACCTGGATGATTTAACTTCTAAGGACTTAGGATCGGCTAATCTTGTGGAAGAACGTAAAGTCGAAACTGACAAATGGGTTTTCATAGAAGGATGCAAAAATCCTAAGGCCGTTACAATACTCGTTAGAGGTGGGTCACAAAGGGTTGTTGACGAAGCTGATCGCTCACTCCATGATGCATTAATGGTCATAAAAGATGTTCTCGAAAAACCAGCCATTGTCGCAGGTGGTGGTGCACCGGAAGCATATATTGCAAACGAACTTCGTCACTGGTCAAGTAATCTAGAGGGAAGATCTCAGCTAGCAGTTCATAAATTTGCGGATGCGTTAGACACAATTCCCTTAGCTCTAGCTGTCAATGCAGGTATGGACCCGATAGACACTATGACATCCTTAAGATCCAAACAAAGTAAGGGATCGAAATGGACTGGAGTTGACGTTAGAAATACCGTGGTTGCTGATATGTACAAACAGGATGTTTTAGAACCTCTTGCCGTGAAGGAGCAAATCATTAAATCTGCTACTGAAGCCGCGACTATGCTTCTAAGAATAGATGATGTAATTGCCTCAAGCAAGTCCAAGATGCCAGCTGGTCCCCCAGGAGGAGGCGGAATGGGCGGAATGGGCGGAATGGGCGGAATGGGCGGAATGGGCGGAATGGGCGGAATGGACATGGAGTAAATCCAAAAAATTTCTACCATTCATTTTTCTTGGATTTGATTTAGACATCTACCAATAACAAATTTATTTTAGGAATCTATCTCATCTTGATCCACTCTGACCTTATTTCGAAAATGAAATCCTAGAATAGGCAGTTACCGTGGTAATCACCTCCAGGTACTTATCTGCCAGTAATAGTTATCTCAATAGATGACGGCAAGTTGCTAATCATATAGTTGATTAATTAATATCAAAACAACAGCTTGGGAAATACGGCCGTGTAAGAAAATCCATATAACTCAAAGTGCATACCTCGTGTGTGCTTGAGCGATTAATGCAATATGGACTACGAGATTCTGTTGTGGTCCTACCCGATTTTTTCATGGACAGGATTGTTAAATTTGATTCAAAGAGTCAATTCTTGGATGTGATAAATTACAAGACAAGACTTGGGGGCGGCAGTATTCGCGGCATTCAAACATTTGACATCAAAGGCGGAAACGCAACTAACGTGGCATACTGCTTGGCTAAATTTGGTCTGCCTGTCACACTGTTCACGATCGCAAATGAGATTGGTTCATCGGTGCTCCAAAAAATCTTTTCAAAATTTGAAAAAAACGCTGACCTCCGAATAGCGAATGGTAAACATGGTGTAACGACATCATTAGAATTCAAAGATGAAAATTCGATCTCGAATATAATGATGAGCGATATTGGAGACATTGAGACATTTGGACCAGATAAGATAAACCATGAGGAAGATCTGAAGAAAATTTTTTCAGCGAAATGTGTGATATTGACAAATTGGGCAAGTAATTTAAAGGGAACTGAGCTGGCTAATCATGTCTTCAGGAATTCGCCAAATGCCCTTCACTTTATTGATCCTGCAGACATTGATGTTAGAAGGGATGAATTCAAAGACGCATTAAACGTGATATCCGAAGTTACAGATGTCTTAAGCATCAATGAAAATGAATGTGACTCCCTTACACGTGCGCTGGGATTTGGATCGATATTATCTTCAGAACCAACAAACACCGACTTGATAAAAAAAGCGGCCAGAATTATCTCTGATAAATTTGGCATAGAAGTTGATTTACACACTAGAATAGGAGCTGCTTGGTCCAATGGTAAAGAGGTGTCGTTTGAGGCCGCCTTCAATGTTCCTGTTCATACAATGACTGGTTCAGGAGATTGTTGGGATGCCGCCGATGTAGTAGGCCATCTTGCAGGACTCGATCCCCATGAGCGACTGTTATTATCGAATGCGTGTTCAGCCCTGTACATCCAGAATGAATCCTTTGAGTCACCCACTATGGATGAACTTGTACAATTTCTAAAGAATAGCTACACGTATCGATGAACGTACGTCCAATGAATATTAAGAATGACCGACCGTACGGAGCAACTACTGTGGTTCTATAGTTGATGGAGGTTTGCTTGATATAGCATAAGCGACCCATGTCACACCTTCAACCTCATTAGTAATTCTATTACTAATAGATTGCAACAATTCGTATGGCAATCTACTCCAGTCTGCAGTCATAGCATCCAAAGATTCTACGACTCTTACTGTCACCAAATATCCGTAAACCCGCTCGTCGCCTAATACACCTACTGCATGATCGTCGCCAACTGCGGCGTAAGCTTGCCACACTTTGTCATGCCATCCTTTGTTTCTTAGCTCTTCTTCTACTATACTGCTTGCATGCCTTGCGATTCTAATCTTCTCTTCGGTCACCTCTCCTATAATTCGTACAGCCAAACCGGGACCAGGAAACGGATGTCTCATCAAAAATTGATTTGGGATATTCAGGAAACCGGCGATCTTTCGTACCTCGTCTTTGTAGAGATTTTTGAATGGCTCCAACACTTTCATATTTATCCATTTTGGGAGGCCACCTACATTATGATGAGTTTTTATGACAGCTGCAGGTCCTTTAGAAACTCCACTCTCGATGATATCGGGATACAAAGTACCTTGGGCAAGCCACTGAAAAGGTCCTTGTCTTTTAGCAACTTCCATGAATACTATTGCAAATTCTTCACCCACAATTTTCCTCTTCATTTCGGGATCTTTAACACCACTCAACCTTCTCAGAAATTGTTCGTGTGAATCAACACAGATTAAATTCAGTCCCAATTTATCCCTTAATATCTCCGGAACTAGTTTATCTTCATCCTTCCTTAACAATCCGTTGTCAACAAAGATACATGTTAGATTCTCTCCCACAGCTCTATGGAGTAGAACAGCAAGTGTCGTCGAATCTACGCCCCCGCTAGCTGCACACAATACTTTTTCGTCCTTAACAAGACTCCTTATCTCTCCGATAGAAGACTTAACAAAATTTTCCATTGTCCATTCGGGTCTTGCCTTGCTAATGTAGCGTGAAAAATTCTCTAAAATCTTGCTACCATTTTCTGTGTGTGCAACTTCAGGATGGAATTGAATTCCATAAAATTTTTTTCGTTTATTTGCAATGGCAGCCGAAGCAGACGATTTTGTGTGACCCAAGACTTCAAATCCTGATGGTATATAAGAAGCTGCATCGGCATGACTCATCCAACATTTTATCTTTTTGCCAACTCCCCTGAAAAGATCTGAAGAATCATCAATGACCAGATCAGCATATCCATACTCTTTTTGAGAGGTTCGTTTCACTTTTCCTTTAAACTCGTTAACTAACAGTTGATGTCCATAGCAGATGCCCAAGATTGGGATTCCTGAGTGGAATATTTCCTTATCCGGTTTGGGTGAATTTGGAGAATAAACACTTGAAGGACCTCCAGAAAGAATAATACCCTTAGGATTAAGTTTCATAACTACACTTGCAGGCGAGTCATAGGGCAATAGTTCGCAAAATACATTATCTTCCCTTATACGTCTACATATCAGGTGGCTGTACTGCGATCCAAAATCCAATACTATTATCTTATCCATTTGTTTGGTGACTTCCTTTCTCCACCATCTTGGACATAACCCATGTAATTGTGCTAAGAATCTCCTGCAGTCGCTCTCTTTCTCGGTAGTTAGATATGGTAATAGATCTTATAGTTCCCTCAGTATCTGTATCTAATTGATAATCAAGACGGTAAGATTCCTCGATTTCACCGCGCTCAATTTTTTCATTGTCTTTTGACTTCATTCCATCCAAAATTCTGTTCAAGAAAAATGTTCTAAAAGGAGAGACGTTGATATTGAGGGACAAATTCTCAACAGGAGTGATCTTTATATTCGCTGAAGTAATGTCGGAATTTGCTAGGAGAAGGTTATCTCTAACCCGTCGCAGTTCTTTACTTTCAAGCTCCTCAACGTAATACGGATCGTTTCTGATTGTGGGTCTTGCAACCGGAACCGGCTTTTCTGTAATGATACTTTCACGATTTTCATCCATATGTGTCCCTTCCGATCCGACTGAAGATTCCACTTCGAACTTTGCACTACGATCCCCCTGTGAAATGGTAGAGGCAGGTTTGAAACTGCCACCTTTCAAGATGGCATCTACAAGCAATAACAAATTACGAAGTTTTTCAAGCTCCTCTTCCTTCTCAGAGATTTCCTTGATCAGCAATTCCCGTATCTCAGCTGCGCGACGAATATCATGTTCAGAGAAGCTAGACATGTGCGGCCAATTTTTAACGAGAAGGTATTATAATGGTTTTTCACAATTAAATTAGAACTACTAACGATCGCGTATAGCAGAGGTTGATTTTGGTCTTGAAACGTATTCGACAGGCGCGTAAATCCCCGCATTCAAACAGCGGGTCTTGTGAATGGACAACAAACAATTTTCTGTTATAACCTTACGTCATGCGGTATTTTAGCAGAAGGAACACTATACCTTACTGTCCATTGATCATATGAGACGATTCAAACCTGATTAATGCGCAACAATCAGCTCTGGGGCTATACGGATGTTCCCATACACGGTATTTCTAATGGGGAATAATACTATCCATTTAGTATTTCTAATGGGGAATAATACTATCCATTTAGTATTTCTAATGGGGAATAATACTATCCATTTAATCGGTAGACAATTTCCTTTTGCTTTTTACTACCATCACAAACTTTCCATCTACGAATTATAATCTCGGAATCCCGTTTTCTCTTATTTCTCTTCTATCTTGCACATCAAGCGAAACTTGTATGCTCTAAACAGGACAACCTCTATATCCTACTTATCTCTCATGGTTTCATAGAACCTAGTTTGGCAAAACCCTTAATCCTTGTTCTTGAATTAATAAACAACATAGATTTAGATCTTTTGGATAGTATTTCAAGCAATCTCTTGGCTTGTTTTAGCTTTCGTCCCTTGATCTTTTCATTATTTGTCTTACCCTTAGAGTATTTTGTTGTCTGATCTGTGAAATCCATCCCTACCAAGATTATACTTTTCGCGCCCATTTCCTCAGCCATAAAGACACATCTATCTCCATCAGTAAAGCCACCGAAATTATACACCTTCTCTACAGGCATAACCTGAGTAGATCCTATTATATTTCTCAACTTTGGAACAAGCTTGGTGACAGCATCTTCATTATCTCCATGAGCATGGATAATCATTATTGCTCCCAATTTTCCGGCCTTCTTTAAAAAGGTGGGATTTCCATCAAGGTCAGACACAACAACGTCAGGTTTAATCTTGTTTTTGATTAGCGCCTCTACGGCACCGTCCGCTACAACTTTAACATGTTTCTTACTTCGTCTAATGAAATCGATATTTTCCTCGAGGCTTGGACCAGCACCAATTGCCAGGACATCTCTACCGCGAATCTTCTTCTCTAATTTTTTTATATCAATTGATCTCCTCACTATCATTCTGCTCAACAAATAAGCAGCATTCTGATCTTTCTCTGTACTATATCCAAACTCATTTCTTATTTCCTGGTAATACGGAAACCAATCATCGAATTTCACCCATAGAATTGCAAAATGGTTCTTAATAGATTGTTTGTTTGTTTTAGTGTTAAAATCTTGAATGTGCATCAATTTGTAATGTGACATGCTGAACCAAAAACTGGAAACTTCCGTGAGCAACTTTATATTAACGGCTAAGCGTAATTCATTGTGCGTTCAGAAAGTTCAGCAGTTTTAGTCATAGTTATAAAAAAAACCATGTCGTCGAGGGGGAATGGAGGGAAAAGTGTACTTTGATCCCCGCTTTAAGAGACTTCTTTGGTACTTGATCGGGACGACCAAAGGAGGGGTCAGTAGAGCTTGTATTTTGGAAATGCTTAATTTTCGCCCGTCAAATACAAATCAAATCGCCTCTGAGTTAAGGTTAGACTACAAGACTGTGGTACATCATCTTGAAATTCTCTCAAAGAATGGGCTGGTGATAACAGATAATAGAGATGAGTATGGAGCCACTTTTTTCTTAACACCCCTAATGGAAAAGAATTATTCTGCCTTTCAAGAGATATTGTCAAAAATTAGTGTAAGTAGGTGACTGTTGATGTTCCGACAACCATTGTCTGTAAAATGAATCATTTCTTTTCAAGCTTGAAATAGGATATATCCATACACTGATTTTCTTCCGAGTTGCATTTCAAGTGGCGGACAAAATCATTTGCGGTGATGTTTTCCAGCAGACTGGGCGATCAAATAACTAATAGAATGTCCGAGAAGAATTATTGGAAAGTTTTCCAGTTTAAAGATGTTCTGAAAAATATCTGCAGTCCATATAAACGAGTATGTTAAACTAAACTTCATAACATGAATTTTGACCTAGGAAACCTAGCAACATCGGTCGGGATGGGAGGTGGATTGGGTTTCCTTGTCGGATATGCTGTAAAAAAAATTTTCAAGATTATTCTTGTTTTAGCCGGACTCTCTATTGCGACCTTGTCATATTTGCAACTTCAAGGCATTGTTGCGGTAAATTGGGATAAGTTAGATAGCGCCGCTAGGGGGACACTAACAGGTTTCAATGCAACATCACAATTTCCCGCGGTTGCACCTGCATTGGGGGAGCAAATACTTACCGCTATGTCCAATTCCGGTATCCCCCTGACTGGGGGGTTGGCAGCAGGGTTTGCGTTCGGTTTTAGCCGAGGTTAATGCCTGCCATCAATCCTAAGGTTTTATTCTTTGCCAACTTATCAAAGGTTCAGGATTCTAGTTGAACTTAGAATTACAAGGGCAACTATACAGATTATGTAACAATTATAACTTTATGTCTAGACAATACCCATTATGAATAAAGAAACAAAGACTTCCACAGTATTCCCAGGAGAACAGGTGGCTGAGATTGAAGAATTTGAAGCCGGAAAGAACACGTTCGTCTCCGGCGGCGCGATAAGGTCTAGTGTGATGGGGAATAAGGAATATGACTTGAAGCGCCGAATTGTGAGAATAGATCAAAAGAAATCACTTATCATGCCCAAAATCGGGGACGTAGTGGTTGGATATATTGAAATGCTCTTTGGACCAATGATCTCTGTGAAGTTACTTTACCTTAA
The DNA here is from genome assembly GCA_038201105.1 of Nitrososphaera sp. GTDB lineage: Archaea > Thermoproteota > Nitrososphaeria > Nitrososphaerales > Nitrososphaeraceae > TA-21. The sequence continues at coordinate 29,233 of JBBRRH010000004.1, forward strand.
CGGCAAAGTGTTCTCTGCCGGATTTTCTGCAATTGCATCAACTAGGTTGAATGCTAGAGGATGGAATCGAGACAGGGGAGAAAGAAGAGGGAAAATTACTTTTCGAGTGGGAGACATAATCCGTGGCAGAGTTATAAGTCTGCTAAATTCGACGATTCACATTACGATAGAAGATAAAGAATATGGCGTGTTATACACTCTATGTAACCTGTGTGGTGGAGATACCGTACGGGTAAATAGCGCCGTTAAATGTATCGAATGTGGTAGTTACGAAGAAAGAAAGCTTACCCATGATTATGGAAAAGAAGCACTTAGAGCGGCGAAGTCTATTCAGAATTAGGTGTCCGATAAACTCACTTTTTCACCTGATGGCGACGATTCGTTCGGCGGATGATCCATTGGATAGATGGATCAAAATTTTTCGAAATTACCTCTTCTTAAGGTAAACATTTCTCATTTCTTCAAGCCAACGATTCTTGGATTTGTAAATTTGTTTGCGAGTACGTTTTTTGCACTCTGACAATGCATAAGAACACAGTATCGGAAAACATACAGAAGAATCGCCATAAACAATAACATTTCCTTCATGCGATGTTCTGATCTTTCCCCAGCTTTTACCTTCTTGTAGCGTGGCGCCAGATAAACCCCCCGTATCAGATCTCGCATCAGTAATCTGTATTATGTAATCCTGTCCACCTTCTTTCATTTTTAGAATTTGATAAAGTGCGGGACCCGTCTGTTGAAAGAAATTTTTTGGCACTCCGCCTCCTAATTCAATTCCGCCAGATATGTTACTTTTCCAGAGTATCGCTGCTGATTCAGCAACGTCAAGTATCACATTGGGGAGTCTATCCTCCCTGCGTTCTAGGAGCAACGGCAACATGTTTAGTCCAATGGAAGAATCGCCAATTGCTGGCATGTAAACAGGTACATTATGCTTGTAAGCAGCTACCATGAATGACTTTTCTGGATGAGCAGAATTTTCTAATGCAGCTTTCCCAAGTGCATAAGAGATGTCTGATGTTGAAGGAGAAATCGGCAATTCCCTCTGTTGATTTCTAAGGTCTCTTTGCACTATAATATCCTGCGCTTGAAGCGTTCCTACTTCCTTTATGTAAATATCGTATATTCGTACTATCTGCTTGGAATACAATACATCATCGTCTACTTGGAAATGACCTTGTCTAACGGGAAGATCATAGGCAAAATGAAGATCATGGTAAACATTAGCACCAGTGGTAACGATCCAATCTATATAACCATATTCAATCATAGTGGAGATAGTCCTTCCCAAACCGATTGGGGTCATTGCACCAGCAAGGGTTAAGCAGATTGTAGCATCGTTCTTGATCATTTGTTTAGTGATTTGTGCGGCTTCAGCCAGCCGGCGTGCATTGTAACCTGTCGCACTAAAAAAATTGATCATATCCGAAACTGTCATACGAGGAGAAATAATAGGGGGCTCTATTTTTTTGCCAGTAAAACTATGGACTTTATTCACTCTACAATTCTATTGAAGGCATTAAAAATACTATGCTATCGCCATTCGCACACCAGATTAAAGAAGTCCAAAAGTCAACATAGAATAGGAAGGCATCTGCAAACCTGTCCACAGGAAAGTCCTAATCAGAGCAGGCATATTGTTTGCCCATTTCCTTGCGTTCCATGCTGAAACCCGATTAAGGGATTATAAGTTACGAAGTAGTCATATATAATCATAGCTGAATCCTTCTTAGTATCAAATTGTCGGCGGATATTGGCTCTGGCCGGATATCGTCATTAATTCTCATCTACAATGTTTCTTGTTCTTATCTTCTACTCAAGAATACTTTATGCCCGATGTCGAGGTACAACTAATTGTCATTCTTCCATAGTTCATCTGCAAAAGCTTTTCGAACTCATCAATACACTGATGGACACCATCCTACTATCAATTTTTCAAGAAGGTTAAACAGAAAGAAGGGATAAGCAAGACGTAAGATGCAAAATACATAAGAGACGAGATAAATCAAACACTTGTCAAACGAAATGACTATGTTAACTTACGATGCATTGAAATTAGGAAAATGGAATTTGGCAGACCTAGTCCCAAGTTCCACTGCCAAGGAAGTAGGAGGGCTCCTTTCTAACGTTGAATCAAAAGTGAGTCGGTTCGAAGGAATGCGTCCCTTTCTGAAACCCGAGATTTCTGCTGATGTTTTCGTTGAAATGATCCATATGATTGAAGAAATATCTGAAGAACTCAGTATCCTTGCTGCCTTCGCTCATTTACAGTATTATGCTGATACCTCATCGAATGACGCGGCTGCATTTATGACAAGGATTGAAAAATTCTGCTCAGAGGTCGGAAATAGGCTGATTTTCTTCGACTTGTGGTTCAAGAAGGATCTCGACAATACTAATGCATTAAGATTAATTAATGGCGCGCCCTGTGACTACAAAGAATACCTTCGCCGCAAGAGATTGTCAGCCAAGTATTCCCTGACTGAACCTGAAGAGAAGATAATTAACACGCTTGAAGTGAGTGGGACAGGCGCATTAGTGAAGATTTACGACAGGATGACAAATGGTTTTGACTTCACAATTTCGATGAAAAAAGGCAAGAAGACTTTTAAGAAAACGTTCACCAACAAGGAAAAGCTTCTTTCCATGGTACGAAGTCATATTGCGAAGGAAAGAGAAAACGCTTACAAGGCTCTGTGGAAGACTTACGAAAAGAACAGTGGAACTCTAGGAGAGATCTATCATAACCTAGTATTAGAATGGTATGACGAAAATGTAACTTTGAGGGGATTTAAATCTCCAATATCCGTAAGAAACCTCTCTAACAATTTAGATGATGGTACGGTGGATGCGCTTCTCTCCGTATGCAAAAGGAATTCTTCGATATTTCAAGAATATTTTATTGAGAAGGCAGATATTCTTGGCATAAAGCAACTCAGAAGATACGATCTTTACGCTCCGATTTCGTCAAAATCTTCGAATGTGCAAAAATACCGCTACGGCAAGGCAGCAGAGCTAGTACTCGAAACGTTTAGATCCTTTGACCGCAAATTTTTTGAATTTGCTCAGAGACTGTTCTCTGACGATCACGTTGATTCCGAAATTAGAAAAGGAAAACTTAGTGGGGCTTTCTGTTATACAGTCTCTCCAAAGAGAACACCTTATGTGCTGCTTAATTTTGACGGAAAAACGAGAGACGTTTCAACCATGGCTCATGAATTCGGACATGCAATACATAGCATGGCTGCTGCTGACAAGCCTATTCTTGTGTCCCACGCACCCCTTCCTTTAGCAGAAACAGCGTCAGTTTTTGCAGAGATGCTCCTGACTGATACATTGCTAAAAAGGTTATCAGGCAAGGAAAGGCGCATTCTCCTAGCTGAGCAGATAGATGATATGTATGCCACAGTAATGAGACAGAGTTACTTCACACTTTTTGAAATCGAAGCCCATAATGCAATAGTCAAAGAGAATGCTACGATAGATACTGTAGCCGAAAGATATCTGAACAATATCATGCATCAATTTGGAAACTCAGTTGCTGTTTCTCCTGACTTTAAATGGGAATGGCTCTACATTCCTCATTTTTATCACACACCTTTTTACTGCTATGCATACTCATTTGGAAACCTACTTGTCTTATCCCTTTACCAAGAATACATAAAAGAAGAAGATTCATTTGTCTCCAAGTATCTTGAAATACTTCATGCGGGAGGATCACAGAAGCCAGAAGAATTGCTCAGAGGGATAGGAATGGATATTACTAAAGAATCCTTCTGGCAACAGGGATTTGATTTCATAGAAATGAAAGTTAAGGAGTTAAAAGAAACCTGATTTTCTCATTAATCATTTCTGTTCTCATATCATCTTACCTTCACAGCCTATCCAGTTTTTAGTCTGCTGGGCGCGCATCGACTCAAAGTGAATAAATTTGTGATTGACCGCATAACAAAATGAAGATTGTCAGTCCGCAGTCGCAGGCACTTGCGGTTACGGGAGATTATAAACCAGGTGTATCCAAAACTGTAGACAAATCAGTAATGGATATTTGTCTCAGTCACATAAATTAAGTCTTGAGAATCAGTAAGAGAGATGAATATTCTGGCCAGTCAGTCATTTTTTTTACTAGCAATAATGATCTTACTTTCTACAATCTCTTCAGTTAATCTGCCAGTTGGTGCTCAAGAGGAATTTAGGCAGCATGAATTTGTCGAGAACGGGAGTCCCCATGTTACTGCTGACTCTAACCTGTCAGTGAAAGTTGTAGCAGAAGGACTTGACCTATCCACAACGATGGCGTTCCTAGGATTAAATGATATTCTCGTCCTGGAAAAGGACAAGGGCACAGTGCAAAGAGTAGTTGACGGGAAGGTGTCAAGTCAGCCATTGTTGGACGTGAGTGTAGCAAATTCCGTCGAGAGATGTATGTGTGGAATTGCTGTCTCAAAACAATCTTCCACTACTTACGTTTTCCTATATTATACTGAAATAAATGGAGCCGACGGTGATGATAGACAAGGTAAACAACCAGCAGGTAATCGGCTCTACAGATATGAACTGGTCAACAACAAACTCGTAAACCCCAAGTTGTTATTGGATCTGCCTGCATATCCCGGACCTCGTCATAATGGTGGGGCTATCATAATTGGTCCCGACAACAATCTGTACATCCCGGTAGGTGACGTAGACGGATCATTTAAAAAAACAGATTCTGAAACCGAAACACAAAACTATAATTCTGGGGGAGAACCAGACGGAAGAAGCGGCATATTGAGAGTAACACAAGATGGTCAGCCGGTCGGGGAAGGAATATTAGGTAATGAAATGCCTTTACGTCTTTACTATGCTTATGGAATAAGGAACAGCTTCGGCATAGGATTTGACCCTGTGACAGGTAAGTTATGGGATTCAGAAAATGGTCCTAGAGACAGTGACGAGATTAATCTGGTGGAACCAGGTTTTAACAGCGGCTGGCAGGAGGTACAGGGATTAAGTTCCATGGAAAATGGCTTTGATCCAACGACTCTGGTAGATTTCGGTGGAAAAGGTAAATATCGTGAACCTGAATTAGTCTGGCAAAATACCGCAGGTCCTACTTCAGTTGCATTTCTATATTCTGACAAGTATGGGTCAAATTATCAGAACGATATGTTTGTAGGTGACGTTCATAACGGGAGAATGTATCACTTTGACCTCACCCAAGATAGAACACATCTTATGCTCAATGGACCACTGGCAAGCAAATTGATAAAGAATCCCAGAATGGAGGGGCTTGACCAAATAATATTTGGAGAGGGCTTTGGTGGTATTACGGACATCAAAGTAGGGCCTGATGGATATCTATACGTTGTTTCAATAGGACTGGGTAAGATATTTAAAATAATACCATCAATTTCTGACAGTTCCAGTACATCTTCAAGCAAACAAAGTTCTAATAATAGTAGTGGAAAAAATCCAATTGAAAATGCAGCAGGAGAGGTAAAGACAGGATCTTCAATCGAGAATAAGGATTCAACCAAAGTACCGACAATGAGTAACGTCCCAGAATCGAAGGTGCCAGGAAATCCATTCGGATAACGTCAAATTACCCCTATAAGCAACATAGCTGTCCCACAAACACAGCCAATTCGATTGTTGTTTGTAGCATTTAGATTCTTTGAGAGGGACCATTGTCAACATAATGCAAACGTATGAAAATATGCAAGGTTACTTGCGATTTTCACTTATTTTTCGGGGCTGAGAATAAAAATTAATTTAGATTTTTATCCAATTAATAAGAGTGAAACTCATTCTTGTGACTCTTCAGTTCCTTAAAGGTAGCAAACATCTTGCTACATTTGTCACATTTCCATCGGCTTAAGCTTGCCTGACTGTATGTAGTATAAGATGTGTTCTTGCTCTCGAACATCTTTGTCCTAAAGTTGTAGCTAATTTCGTTAAAGCACCTATTGCTCCTTGTCTTGTTGGATATTTGCACATTATTCGTCGGTCTGTTTAGCTATTAAAACTAGTTGCTACTTCTTTCAATTAGTTTATTCAGTAAGCATATGGACTTAAAAGTACTGTAGATTCTTTGTAACATTAGTTCCATAGGAATTTGTTATTTGTTTCTGCTTTTATTCGTCATTGTCACATAGTTTTGCTTCCTTCGAAGTTCACTGTCACTTCTAAGTGCAATGTATGCAAGTATTTTTTTGGAGAAAGTGATTAAATACGAACAAAAACAATGGGTGTCTTATCACGAATACCGACTCACTGGTTATTATTATTTTATCTATCAGTCAATCAATACATGTCAAGATGAATCATTTCCATTATCATTGAAAGCGTGTATTGAAACAGGATATAAGTCGTAGTAGGTCTACAGCAGATTTCAATTCTTACGGTCTCGTACAAACTCTTAAAGAAGACCACTCCCAAAATGATCGTGTGAGACGCTACTGTAGGGTTTGTCGGGAGGCCCTAAAGTCCGATGCCAAGTACTTCGTGTGCGAAAAGTGTCATAGAGAATTAATTCTTGCTGAGGATGACAGAAATTACATTGAGCATTCATGTTTACACTATTGATCTAATTATATCACATTAGCTACGATTCTTGACATCAGTAGGATGTCATATCGTTATTGACTATTTAAGGGCCCTTTGTCAATTGTCCTAAATTGAGAGAGACCTTAAGGGGATTGGACATTGCCAGCGTCTTGCCCAAGTTCGTAAAAGTGGTCACAGCCGTAATATTCTGAGCTGTTGAATTCAGTAAGTTGGTTAAAAGTTGCTGGGTACCTGTCTTGTTGACTGTAAATCCAGATGGAAACGATGAGGTCTTCAATAATGTTCCATTTGGGGAATATACCTTCATAACGGCATTGATCTTCTGACCCACCATCGAAGAGTTGGATACAGAGTAATTAGCTACAACTTTTACTTGATGACTGCCGCTTCCAGAGAGGGAAGTAAAATGGGCATTATTCACAGAAATAACAATCTCCTGTCCATGATTTGCATACAGGAGCCCTTGGCTACCTACCATAACCAAGCCACCAATCATTAGAAGTGATATCGCAATTTTGTAATACCCCTTCACGCCAATTTATTCTCCATAAATACGCATGCCATTTGACTTGATATATCCGAATTATCCTTATTTATGCGTATTAGATTCGATTCTCAAATTTTCTATAACCAATAGAATTATTTTCTACTCAGCATCACTTATAGTCATCAATGATGCATAGGACTAAATCGCCAATTGAACTTGATTTTGTAAAACGGAAAGGATTAGTTCCCGTGATAGTCCAAGATCTAAAGACAAAGGATGTCCTGATGCTCGCCTATGCAAATAAAGAAGCTCTCAAACATACGATTGAGACAGGCAAAGCCTGGTTCTGGAGCACTTCGAATAATAGATTGTGGATGAAAGGCGAGGAGTCGGGAAATATCCAGCCCGTTAGAGAGATACTTGTAGATTGTGATTCAGACGCACTTATTTATCTGGTTGACTCCAGCAATCCTGCTTGTCACACAGGGAAACGATCCTGCTTTCACAACAAGTTGGTAGTATGAGATTTCATGATTTTCAGCTACAAATTTGCAATAATTATGAGTTTATAAATATAAGTAGATTTTTTCACTCAAGATTGTTATTCAGTAGTATACATATTTTGACTTCTAAAAGTTAAGTATTACTTAATTTCCTATTAGAGACTCTTATTTATCACGATACAAGAATGTTGATCGTTAACTATGGGAGTAATCCAATCTTTAAAGTGCAGAGAATGTTCTGCAGAGTACGAACCACAATTTAGATACATATGTGAAGAGTGTTTTGGGCCTCTTGATGTTATATACAATTTTCCTTCTGATTTGAATAAGGAAGTTTTTTCATCTAGGCAGGAGAAGTCGTATTGGCGTTATTTCGAACTCTTGCCTATTTCCAACAAGAATAACATCATCAATCTTCATGCAGGCTTTACACCTCTGCAAGAGGCAGACGAACTTGGCAAGCAAATTGGCGGACTGAAGAATTTATTCATCAAAAATGACTCAGTCAATCCAACATTTTCATTTAAGGATAGACCAGCAGGTGTGGCTGTTTCTAGGGCAAAAGAAACTAAATTAAGAGCAGTAGGATGTGCATCCACCGGTAATCTAGCTTCTGCAACTGCAGCTCACGCTGCAAAGGCTCGTTTGCCTTGTTATATTTTTGCTCCCTCTGATATTGAGAGCCCTAAGATATCACAAGCTCTAGCATATGGTGCGGAGTTTGTTGCAGTACAAGGAACTTATGATGACGTGAACAGGATAGCCTCAATAATTGGAGATTCAAAGGGTATCGGAATTGTAAATATTAATATGCGGCCATACTACGTCGAAGGTTCAAAAACACTTGCTTTCGAAGTGGCAGAACAACTCAACTGGCAAGTTCCGGATCATTTGATAATCCCCGTAGGAAGCGGAGCTATGTTAAATGCTATCTGTAAGGGATTTGAGGAGCTACATGAATTTGGTTTTGTCGAGGACATCTCTAACTTGCGCATTACTGCGGCACAACCTCATGGCTGTGCTCCAATAGTTAATGCTTTTAAAAGACACGATTCTGATATTGTGCCTATTGAAAGACCAGAGACAATAGCTAAAAGTTTAGCGATAGGCGATCCAGGGGATGGTATGTACGTATTGAGAAGATTGAAGCAGTACAGGGGTGTAGCTGAAGAAGCCACAGATGCTGAAATAGTAGATGGAATTTTGATGCTTGCTAGAACGGAGGGGATCTTTACGGAGCCAGCAGGCGGTGTTTCAGTGGCCGTACTTAAAAAGTTAGTCGAAGATGGGACCATAGAACGAGATGAAAAAGTAGTTTGCTACGTTACCGGCAACGGATTAAAGAGTCCAGAAGCAATAGCAGACAAACTCCCGAAGCTCAATGTCGTAAAACCAGACATTCAGTTAGTCTCGGCAATGATTACATAGTTATTGATAGGCATCATATGTGGTGACAGAGATTGGCAAAAATTGAATTTGTAATTCCTTCAGTACTGACAAAAGGCGCTGGAGAGAAAAAGATTCCACTGGAAGCAACAAATCTTGAAGATGCCTTCACAAAGATTTCGGACCAAATGGGTGAAGATTTTAAGCGAAGAGTATTAGATTTAAACGGAAAACCTCGATCTCTGATTAACATCTACATCAATGGGAAGAATATGCGATTTAGCAGTGATGGTATGGCTACCGTTCTTCACGAAAATGATTCAATCTACATTCTTCCAGCAGTAGCCGGCGGTTCAGAACTCAAAACTGAAGATTTACAGCGATATTCGAGGCAAATAATGCTCGACGAAATCGGATTTGTTGGAATGGAAAAAATTCGGAAGGCAAGGGTCTGCGTAGTCGGTGTTGGAGGAATTGGTAATCCGGTCGTCACTCAACTTACCGCAATGGGTGTTGGAACGATAAAGATTGTTGACAGAGATGTAGTCGAGATTTCTAATCTTCACCGTCAGCATCTCTATACTGAGGACGATATAGGGCGAGTAAAGGTAGAGGCAGCTCGAGAACGATTAAGACAGATTAATCCAAGCGTAGAGATTGAGGCACTTCCTATCTCAGTTACTAGATATAATGCTGAGAAAATTATTGATGGTTTCGATATCGTTGTGGATGCACTTGACAGTATTGATGCACGTTATGCATTAAATGATGCTTGTATTAAGCTAAATATTCCGCTGATTTACGCTGGTGCTCTAGGGATGTTGGGATCGGTCTGTACCATAATACCAAATGAATCTGCATGCTTGAGGTGTATGTTCCCAGCATTGGCAGAAGATGATATGCCAACATGCAGTACGGAAGGTGTACATCCATCCATATTGTACTTGGTTGGAGGCATTCAGGTCTCTGAAGTGGTAAAGATCATTACGGGAGAAAATCCAACACTTGTCAATAAGTTGCTGTATGTTGATTTGAATGATCTCTGCTTGGAAAAAATTCAGATGTACCGACACGATGAATGCCCGTCTTGTGGATCAAAAAGAAAATTGGAAGATTCTGTTCTGCATCAACAGCTTTTGATTGAAGAACTGTGTGGTAGAGACAGAGGCAAGAGAACATACACAGTTACTCCATCTGAGGTGTCATCTCCTCTTAGCCTGTTGGGTGTCGAAAGAAATGCAGAACAGCTAGGATATAAAGTAAAAACTCGGGGCAAACTTGGTTTGACGGCCATAAGTAATGGGTCAGAACGAGAACAGTTATCTGTAAGCTTTATGACAAGTGGTGCTGCTACAATAGTTGGGGCAAAAGATCAAAAAGATGCACTCTCTATTTACAAAAGATTTGTAAACGGATCGAACATATAACGAAGAATTAAGAAGTTGATAGCGCTCTTCTTGTCCCTATTCCTCTTCAAGGATAAATTTTTCCTTATATTTATTAATGAATGGAATTATCTTGTTCATAATTAGATCGTCATAGTTTTTTTCATCCGCATCAAGAGTCAAAAGTAAATAGTAATCTTGATTTATAGGGATGGTTACTCTACTAATCTTCTCATATCTCCCAAAGGCATAATTTAACATTCCAATCTTTGTCTGAAATTTTAATCTCGTCTTGTACCTTTTTACGGCATTAGCCGCATATTCTTCATTTTCTTCCTCAGTCATGAATGGAGTTAGATTATCACGATATTCGACATTGAGCAAGACCCCGTACTTGTTTGCTATACCAATCCATCTAATAGATTTCTCAAAACGAAGTAGTTGTTCACTGAAAGAGTAAAGAAACTCATAATCTATGGGCATTTACCGTCACTCTCAATTTGTTGTAGGTAGTAATAAAAGGTATATCTAGTTTACATTATGGACGTACATCCATTTTGTTTGATATAACAACTATGGAATGCAAGATCTGCGAGGAAAATAACTGTAGTGAAAAACAATTAATTGAAAATCGCGTTTTTTTATTATCATTGGTGTTATCAATGAAGTTAAATCTAAAAGTTTTTCCTTCAAACCCCTAACAGGGAATGCATTAATTTAAGGAACAATTTTATTTTTACTCCACATCAATTTGCCATTCACTAAAGAACCTCGACTGTTTCCATATGCCAGAGTGAGTGGGCTCAAAAGTAGAGTTTAGAGTAGAGTATAATCACATACTATCTATTACCTCGAAATGATAATCCAAAACTTTTACCAACCGATCATTTTCAGGTTTATACCCCTTGATCACCTCCTTCATGAAAGAATCAGCCACTATTGTGATATTTTTGAATTTATTAAACACTAGAAAATTCTCAAGTGATTCTATGAATGTTGGAAAGTCACCGACTTTATATATGAATAGTTTATCCTGGGACACTACATTATGAGCAGCGGGAAAAATGTCCGAAACTTCCGCTGGTACTATCCCAATATAGGGATTGTATGTACATATCTGATCGTCTGGAAATTTCTTTGAGAGTTTCAGGAAGGCTTGCGAAGTATAGAAAGGGGAAACCTGCCCCTCTGGAAATAATATGAGGTCTCCTTTTTTCCGGGTTTTGAATTGAGTTATCATTTTTCTAAATCTGAGAGCTTCGGGTCTATATTGGTCTTGAGGTCCATTAAAAAAAATTGCCTTCTTTTTGAAAAGAGCTGTTCCTACATCTAGAAACTCATACCTTGAGAAATTCATAACCGCCTCTGTCAGCTTCGGATGGGCTCGTGCCTTTTGAGTAACATATTCCCACAATCTCCCATCCCTTATCGCCTGTTTTACTGCCAAGACCTCAGCTCTTAATACATAGAGATTATGTTTTGCCAGTTCATCTATCCTCTTATCCCAAGGTGTTCCTAGGAGCTCTGTTGGAGTATAGGAGGTACAGACAGGACACTGACATGAAAAATAAGATAAATCTTCTAATCGAGAAGTGCCATTTTGGTGCATGTACCTGTTGTCCCTAGCATATAGTACATAAGACGCCGAGTCAAAGGTGTCACATCCCAATGCTACTGCCAATGGTATAGTGAGGGGATGACCTGCTCCAAAAAGATGTATCGGCTTGGAAGGTATCGTTCTCTTGACTGTTGCTATAATGTCTGCCAGAATGGCAAATTCATATGCTTGCATTAATTGGACGGGACTCCCAAGGGCGAACATTTGAAAGTGCATTTTGTCAAGCAAATCCGCAGACTTTTTGACCAAGTCAAGGTGCTCTGCACCCTGCACAGGTCCAACCCAAATTGCTCCTCCAGGATTGTCAGGATCTCCAATTATGTCTATGGTCTGTTGCGTATTCTTGATTGTTTCTTCAACATATCTATTTGCTAAACTATGTTCAAGCCCATACCCTGTTGGTTTGTCTAGAGGAACACAAATATCGCTACGGATATCTCTCTCAAATTCAGCTATATCTATAGGCTTAACATCGATCGAACCATACTCAAGCACTTGGTACCCACCGGAATCTGTCATAACAACACCATCAAAATCAATTATCTTGTGTATCCCTTTTTCTACTGCTTCTTTGCCATAGTGGCCAAGTGCAATATACGCATTTGTTATCACTGCGTCAAAACCAAGGCTCTTGATGAACTGGGGGCTGATAGACTGTTTTATTGGATGGATTACAGGTATGAAGGCTGGAGTTTCGATCACCCCACTTGGGGTGGATAGTTTTCCAATACGTCCGGCTAGATCAGAATATCTTATCTCAAATGACAAATTTGCTAGTTAGAACTCCACTCAGATCCAAAGAAACAAGCAAACATAACACGTGGGTAGTGAGTAGGTACTAATTAATTCTTAATGTACTCTACAGGCTTCCGTTTCATTAAGTGGACACCAATCGATAACAAAGGGAGAATTGAAAAAGATAGATGATTATTTCTTCGAATCTCTCATGAACTCGTCATAAACGGCCTTTACCCGGTCTGCAGCAAGACCGGCACCTTCCTCTACACCAGCTTGGGTAACCTTTATTTTTTCCATAACGATAATAGCTCCTACGTCATCTCTAACCCTGACCAGACCGGGGAAGACTCTTGCCAGCCTTTCAGCAAGGCCTTTTAAATCGAAGGGTTTTTCGAGTAACTTTACTTCTTTTACAAAAGCACCATTGATTATTAGTTTTAATATCCCTTGACCTTCAACATTGTCTAACACTAGATCAAGTTTTTCATCAATGGCAGACATGATGCCATTATAATTTTTTTTGTCCGATGTCTCGACAGAGACTTTTTTCCCAACAAATTGAATCATTTCTTCATTAAATTTTCGATTAGTTAAAGCTGACATTCTCTTTCACGGAAGATACCGCAGGTCTATATATATGAGTTTCAATGGCGAATGTCCGGATCCACGCCAATTAGCAGCATTTAGCCCTTGCATCGTAATTAGACACCAAGATAATATTTGAATAGAAATATTGTTCTAAATCGTACAATATGCTAATTTGATGTACGTCATCGCCTTATTGCTAGTATTTTAGATATCAATTCCAATTACTAGGATATTTACCTCGTATGGAATTATTCCTTTTTCTTGGGAAAAGTGTGTAATTCACTACTATAACATCTAAAACACGACGTAGGTTCATTTTCAGACACGTAACAGATGTAGAGACACCGGGCACATTGCATCCTAGAGATCTTCCCAGTCGATTCAACAGAATCTTTGTTATGCTTCAATACGTTTCTTGATACAAGATTTTCTACGGCAGAATTGAGAAGGACTAAGATTTGATCCAAATCAGCATTTCGATATCTTAGGTACGTGTCTATCATTGTCTGCGGTAACGAATTTAGCTCAAATGTAGATATGGCCTTGTTTTGGTTTCTAAATAGATGATCCCGTAGATACCATTCAAACTCTTTTAATTCAGTCTGACTCAATGATATACAATAGTCGATAATGAAGTTAGATAAAAGCTATGGATATGGAATAGTATCTGATAATCTGCCGTATTCAACTCAATTAGACGGAGACCACTATAGGAATTTAACTAAATAATATGTACCCGTGAATTCAGAGACTTTACGTATATCGATCCAACAAAATGATAATAATCCTTTCCATGCTACCTAAATGACTTATGCAATTCTGTCTTGAGGTATGGGGAACTTCTTATGGAGATATAAGAGACACTTGCATTTTGGCAGAAGATCTAGGTTATTATGGATTCTATTATGGGGAATCTCTAGCTGAAATTGATATGGATTGTTGGACAATCATATCTAACTTATCTGCAATAACCAACAAAATACGATTAGGACCAGTGATAACCTATCTATTTCCAAAATATAGAAACATTGCCCTTCTTGCAAAACAGGCTGTAACTTTTCAGGACATGTCGGGGGGAAGGCTTGCATTTAGAACAGGCGCTGGTGCGACTTTGCAATATGCATCTCAGTGGTGGTATCCATTTGGCATTGATTATCCTACAATTAAGGAACGACTTGATATTCTTGATGAAGGACTTCAGGTTCTTCAAAAATTCTGGAACAGCCCTTCGGTTTTCTTTGCCGGCGATTATTTTAAGGTCAATGGTGGTACTCTGACAAAGACCAATACGCCAATCCCAATCACCGTCGCCGCAAAGAGTGAAAAAATGATGACTATCGCCGCAAAATACGGGGATGTCTGGGAAGCCTCTTATATCTCGCCTGATAAGTTCAAACTCCTATTTGAGAAATTCATGGAGATTTCCGATATTGTCGTGAGAAGAAGCAATAAAATAACAAGCTCTATCGAACTAGATGTTATAATAGCCGAGTCTGATTCGGAGCTGGCCTATAAGGAAAAATTATTTATGATGGATAGAGGACCCAGTGTTTACAGTCAGATTTTGCGAAATGGTTTGGTAGGTACACCGGACAGAGTAAGAGAAAGAATTAAGGAATATGTAGACGCAGGGGTAGAACAATTCTTTCTTGCTTTTCATGATCCATTCAATCATCATGACCTTGAATTATTTATGGATACGGTAAAATGATATGTTGTAAGCCATGGTCGGGATTGTGGGAAAGATGGATTCATTGAACACCTCACATCCTATGAAGTACAAATAGGTCAAGTGTATAATAAGGTAAAGTATTAGAAAGAAAGGGAACCTTACTGAAGGATAGAATACGAGGTAAAGAATCACAATTCAGTTGGTTACAATTTTTACAACGCTATAGAGAAATTAGGGCGGCAACTTTTAACAAACGTGTCAGAAAAAGAAAAACAATCGTCGTTGTACACCTTCTTAAGGTACAAGGACCTTGAAGACATGCTCAAGGTGATCCTGTTTTCAGCACAATCTCCTCTAGGTCTAGTCCCTATGCTGTATCACTTAGAACTCAAGCAAAGGCAAATTCTATTCATTCAGACTGGCACTATTGGTGGCGTAACAATTCATTTTATAGTAGAAAAAGAAAAGCCAAGCAAGAAATTTATTGAATTAAATAGGTTAACAGGACAATATAGCTTTGCTGAAAGTCTGGGTTCTGATACTCAGTCATTATACATTCCAGTACTGGAGCTAGAAGATGCTTCCCTCAAATTTCCTTCATAAAAAGTAAGACATGACATATGTACAAGTAAGGTTAGTAAACATCCTTTATTCCTTCACGTTTTGATTCATCTCTCGATCTAACTACTCCAAATAGGATGATTCACTTTTTTCACTGAATTCACTTTGTCGAAAGGATAATACGAAATTATTTTATGCTATAAGTGATGAATAACGGTTTGTACTGCTGTCTATCGACTTCTGGAACTTTATTTATCTTTTGTCGAAGAGTTTTTGGTTTTGTCCTTTTTTGAACATTCTCTAACCGTTCAATATTAGCATGACAAGAGTAACAATAATAGCATTTGATGCAGGTATGGGCCGTTCTTATATCGCAACTGATACAGTCTCTGTAGATCGAAGGATTACCAGATGAAAGAAATTCATGCACCGATAGGATAGAAATTAGATGCAAATAACTATTGAGACACTATGGGGGGAGGGGGACTTTAAATCCTTAAGTCAGTAGTAACAATGCAAGTGATATCCTCTTGGGAACAGGCGCAGCTGACGACATCAAAGGTTAGAATGGTGGGGATGTAATTCAAGCGAGAGACGATGACGATATAGTTCATGGGGGGGTAAGGGAGACGACTCCGTTCAAGCTGGCTTTTGCAATGACAACATCCATGCAGATGACGAATACGATGCCGTATTCGCAGGACCAAATAATGATTATGAGAACGGTGGTAATGGGAACGATGAACTATACGCACAGGATGGAGACGACGCACTAGAGGGCGGACCGGGAGCTGACTTCTTTGATTGTGGACCTTGATACAATAGTTGACTTTAGTCCCAACGAAGGCGACCTCACAAACGACAACTGCGAGGATGTAAGAACCAACTTATAACTTCCTTTTACTTTTTCTAATTTTTAGAAACAACGCGATTCATAAACTATATCGGGATAGTTGGAAATTTCAAATGCACATTCTGAAGGAAAAAATTTTCTAATCCAAAATAAAAAAATGTACTCGGGTAAGTACTATTCATTAGCTTACAGAAGAAAAGAGGATATTATTACTTCTCTGTGTTTATTGTATCATCTGACACTGGATCAGCATTTGTCTCATTCGTGTCTATATCTCGCTTAAGTAATTTTTCGATTATCATAGAAGATACTTGTGTCTTATTGCCTGTCATAGTAGTTTCGTTATTCGTAATCGTTCCATTATCTGAAGCAATTGGAGACGATGGTGCTGACTGATTTGCGGTACTTGATGGTGTTGCAGCAGATGAACCTATACCATTTATTTCAATGGAATTTAGAATCTCTTTTGCTAGTGGCAAATAATGGGCAAATTTGTCTTTTTCAGCTGTGAATTCCACAATAAACGCTTTCCCATTTTGAGAAGTCCATTCTTGCAAAGTCGTGATAATATCTGATTGGTTAGCGAGATTGGGATGATCAAAAACCCGCTGATAAGTAGCACCGCCTGCAATGGAATTGTTTGCCAGTACTTTACTAAGACCACTCGAAGAAAGATTTTCAACCTTTAACAAGACATAATCTCTGAATTTATCTGATGAACCGTCGAGTGGAGAAAGAAGGTTGGCTATAACTCCTTCGCCAAAAGCTTTCATAGCTCTGCCATATTCTACCTTCTCCCAATCACTAGGATATTCTATTTTCAATCCAATTCCTGGAAATTCATATAACAACTTGCCATTTGTCGTTGCATTCCCGCTTTCCGTAATTGGTGTTGACGAATTGTCATTAACAGAGTGGGAACTTGGACTGGAAGTTGTAGAGTTTTCTGCGACAAATTGGTAAGTGGCCAAAGCACTATTCAGGCTAATATTATCTGAATAAAGCCAAAATATAGTGAATGACGCTATACCGAAGAACGCTAGAAACAATCCAAATGAAATGATTCTATTCATTGTGTTCACCTGATGCCAAAGTTATTATTGTAAGTACTGATACACACATGCTAACCCATTGTTCAAAAAATAATGATTAGAAAGAATCTACCTGATGTCGATCACTCAGTGAACTAATGTAAATAATTTAGGGCCTTACCTCAAAAATAGAGTTTCTTGTATTAGATATAGGGTCATCAGAATATCAGCTATAGATCTCGCCCAAATAAGGAAATGATAGATGCTTCGATAAGATCTCTCTATTAATTCCATTGCGTAACATTAAATGAGAAAGGTAAGCTAGGTAAACCGTTCATAGGACCACAAGATAGTCAAAAATAGCCATGAGAATGAAAACTAAGGCGTCGTGAACGGAGGGATGAAATCGGTAGCCTGTTGTGTTTGGTTATTCGAAGAAGTAGGTTGAGTGCTTTGTGTCTTCTTATTCTTTACTGCATCCACTCCATCATCTTGGCTTTGAACCACGTCATTTTGGTTTTGTCCTTCCGCTGCTATTGATATGTCTTTACTTGTATTCTTGTGCTGCGAATAAGAATAAACAGGTCCACTCAATTTAGCGCTATCGTTGTCTTGCTGAGTTGACGTGGAATTTGTAGTCTCTGGAGGCATCCCTGTTACTCCAGTTACATTAACGCCAAACCACTTACTTAACTCTGTCCCGTTTCCAGGACACATTGCTCTAGAAGTAATCTTGTTCTGTCCTTCCTTTAGACTAGTGTAATTGGGCCCCAGAGCAAACTTCCACTGGGAATAATCGCTAGATCCCTTCGGTCCTGTGGGAATAGATGCCTGATACGGTTTGACGTCGTTAACAATTACAGCAACCTGACAATTAGTAGAATTGTTGTCAGACGAGGTACCAGTAATAGTTAAATTTCCTGATAATGACACTTTGTCCCCATCATTTGGTGATGTAATCTTAACGGTGGGGGCAGCGGGTGGGGGTGTTTGTTCATGCGATACAGCCAAACTAGTCAAAACTAAGAACGTAATCGCGAGGACAATCAACAATGGGAACTTGTATAAACCATTTGATCTTTTCACGTGAACTATTCCACGCGATATTATAACTGGCATCGAGTTGGAAATAGTTTAGTTTTGATTAAAAAAGCGTAGACAAGAAGTTCAAAATCATATCTATAACCAGTTTATCTCCAACGGGTAAATAGTTCGAAATTAGCCCTATACCGTGGATATTATCTCCGACTTGTTATTCAATATTTTTTATTAGCAAGGACAAGTGCAATAACTCCGATTCATGTAGGGGAATCTCGTTTTCTTATAAAATCATTGCCTTAGTAACGGTTCAACCACAAATTACTTTCAGACGTGTCAATAATTCTTTTAAGTGACTTGATTATTAGTTTACAATATACTAGTGAATACTTTCTATGAACTGGAATCTTAACGAATTTACAAAAAATGCTTTTGCAAAATTAGTAAAGGAATTTGAGGAAAATACTGACGACGTTGTTAAAATCACTAAAGCCTTCAGTACAGCCGCAGACCTTCATTCAGGTCAGTCAAGAGACGGAAGCAAAGAACCGTACATAAATCATCCGCTGAAAGTCGCTCTTATTTTGTCCGACGAGCTTAAAGTTCGCGATGTGGACATGATATGCGCCGCACTTCTTCATGACATTCTACAAAAGGGTAACAATTCCGATACGGATAAGCTTGATCAAATAAAGAGAAATTTTGGTGAGAATGTGTATAATATAGTACAAACTCTGACCGAACACCCCAGTACGAACGACAACCGACAGCAATCCTTAGAATCATACTTTCAAAGGATATCTAAAAGTCCAAAGACATTGAGAGTCGTTGAATTAGCAGATCGTCTGGACAATGTACGATTCTTTAAAAATGCGGTTAAGAAGGACAAAGCAATACGGTACAAAGAAGAAACTCAGAAGTATGTCGTTCCAATTGCCGAACAAACCGACGAATCTCTTGCATTTAAGCTCTCGGTAGCGCTATACGAGATAAAATAAAATAGCGGATAGCAGAATTAGGAGTTTTTTTGTTCACACAAACCCTCTTTGTTTTTCTTATGGTGGGCCCAATGTTTTGCGCAGCCGAACAACTTATGTTCAGAACATCCACATATAGGACAATTTTTCACAACGTAAGTTTGTACCTCTCTAATATGAAATTTCGCAGTAACTGCAGTAATCAAAATCATCCTGCTATACCTTTGAATATTCTCTACACCTTCATTATTCGCGAGAATAGATATATTTCAAAAGTGCTCCTAGTTCAACAACTAGTAGTAGATCCGAACTAACTCTTCAATCTCTCATTTTGTCAAAAGAATGATAATGGACTGCGTATCATCACAATCAGACAAAGTTGGCTGAAAACTCGACACGAAACATAAAGACAATAAGGGATATGGAGTCCGTAAAACGTGAGTTTCAAATTCGTTGCAGCCACTACGAACTTGAAATGGAGGTACTTAACAAACAGATCAGCTGCACGATTTGCGGTAAGAATTGGTTCTTTACAGAAGAGAGGGGATACTCGATAAAAAAGAAGGTCTACTTGGCAGAAAAGGATGTTTGACTCTCAAGATAAAGCTTGAATATGTGCAGATTTTTCAACCATCAGTTGGTAAAAGCGGACCAGTTTACGTATGTGGCCAAATTGAATTTGAACTATTTCTGGAGACTGAATTTCGAAGTTGGTAAGAGCAATGAAAGTACTGATTGTGCCTTTACTTTACATGAACAAAAAACAAACATAGACTTTTAAATTATTAGCTTGACGTTAATCAATCAACAATATACACGGTGCACACTACCTGAAAAAAAGTTACAAAATTGCATTAGTCCAGATGAAATCTTCGACTATTAAGAGTGAAAATCTTAAACTTTCAGTTGACTACATACGACAAGCCGCGAAGAAAAAAGTTGAACTAGTATGCTTTCCTGAGTTTCAAATGGCATATTCTCCTCCAGAGCAAACTGCAAAGGAGTTGTCGACAATAGCAGAAAATGCTATTAATGGCAACTTTATCACAACGCTGCGGAAAGAGGCTAAGAGGCACAGAATAAAAATCATTGCAACAATCTATGAAAATATAGATACCAAAAGAAAGAAAAAAACTGACTATCGTGTTTCAGATACGGCAATCATGATATCAGAGAGAGGAGATGTAATGTCAATCTACAGAAAACTCCATCTGTACGATGCACTGGGATTCAAAGAATCTGCTAAATTAGTTGGAGGAGATAAAATCGAAAGGCCAGTAAAAGTCGGCATTGGAAAAATCGGACTCGAGATATGCTATGATATAAGATTTCCAGAGATGTCGCGAATATTGACCTTAGATGGTGCCGATGTATTGGCAATACCCTCTGGTTGGGTACAAGGGGTCATGAAGGAAGAACATTGGCAGATAATGCTGAAAGCGAGGGCAATTGAAAATGGCTGCTACGTAATTGCACCAGATCAAATTGGAAACATATTTTCGGGACGAAGTATGGTTATCGATCCCTTTGGCATTACGTTACTCGATATGGGTAATAAAGAAGGAGTTGAAGTAGTTGAAATTGCTCGAGATCGTGTTGAATCTGTTAGGAAGACATTGCCTTTATTGAAGAACAGAAGAACTGATGTATACCCTGACCACACAAGCTCGTTTATATGACACAGACTTTACTACTTGTTCTTGGAATCTTTCGATACAACTCATCAATTCTTTGATTCACATTTAGGGTTAACACAAAATTTCCATGGTTTATTTCTTCCAAAGATGCGAATCATTAGAGGCCAACGGCATATTGAACAAGCATATTTACTTTTTATCAGCTTGCCCGTCTGGGGAAGTGGAGCTGAAGCGCTACAACCAGTCATTCTGTATTGAGAGCAGGCGATGAATCTTTTTCTGCTTTTCAATGACTTGATTATCAACAACTTACCGCATTTGCATATTGGACAGACACCCACCATTGAACTATCCTTGCCTGTTTTCTCTACAGCATCATTGAGCTCTTGTCCTATCAGCAATTCACTTGCTTTAATTTTCATGATAGCGGTTTCGAGTGTATCGACAGCTTTGGCAATAACATTCTTGTCAGGTATCTTTCCAGTTTCAATTCCTTCAAGGTCCTCCTCAAACGTCCTAGTCAAATCGGTTGATATTACAGAAGGAATGAATTTGGTCATTGCGTTGATTACAGCAAAACCGATTTCTGTTGCCACAAATCCTGAAGATTCTTGAATAATATATCTCCGCTTTATCAACGTGTTTATGATTTCAGCCCTTGTGGATTTCGTTCCTATCCCCTCACGTTCCATCGTTTCTAATAATGTAGCCTGATTGAATCGAAGTGGAGGTTTGGTAAATTTCTTGACCTTGGTAATCTTTTGAACGTGAACTATGTCACCCCTTCTCATATCAGGCAATTCTGATTCCGAAATACGAAAATATGGTTTGTAATAATAGATCCATCCTTCATCCAATACATTTCTACCTTCAGCAGTAAATGAATGCCCAGCAACATCAAACAGTATCGTAGAATTTTGAATTAATGCCACACTCCCAAAAGCCGCAAGAAATCTCTTTGCAATTAAATCATAAATCTTGCCTTGGATACTGTTCAACTTAATTGGTTTTTCACCCGTTGGATATATTGCAGGATGAGCCGAATCATCTTTGGTTCCTTGTGTGGGAAATAGCTTGTCTTTCAGGAGTAATGAATTTGCATTGTCATAATATTCGATGTAAGTTTTTGCAAGTTTAGCCAGAATATCTCTGTAACGTATTGATGTCGGTAATTTCTGACTAGAAGTACGGGGATAAGAAATGAACGCAGAAAGATAGAGCGATTCGGCTACGGACAGTGTTATGTTTGTCTGTATTCTAAAAATGCGATAGGCCTCTTTTTGTAATTCACCGAGGTTGAATGCAGCCGGAGGATAGATCGTCTTTTTTTGGATTCGTACCTCATTGGTCACTCCGTCCTTATCCCTGCATTCGTCCACTATGCGTGTCGCCTTCTCGTAAGTCTGGATAGTCTTTGGCCAGTAAGTAGCATTGAATACACTTTCTCCTTTGATAAGTTCTGCAGATACGTTCCAATATGGAACGGGCACGTGACGATTGATTTCCGTCTCTCTTTGTACCACAAACGATAAAGTGGGTCCTTGTACTCTTCCAATGGTAAAATTGCTATACCTTTTGCGATCAGGATATTTGATAAAGGAATTTGAGAGAGCTCTAGATAGGTTTATTCCAAAAATGAAATCTAGATTATGTCTTGTTTTTCCTGCCGTGGCAAGCTTGATATCAGGCTCCAACAGGTTAGCGAATGAATTCCTTATGTCCGAATCTGTTAGGGTCGAGAATTTTGCCCTTTTAGATTTCTCATACTTGTTCTTACAGGCAAGCTCTAGTATGTTATATCCTATAAGCTCACCTTCAATATCGTAATCGCAGGCATGAATATATCCTGCGGCCCTTTTAGAGAACTCTGAAATTTCAGAAACGATCTCATTTACTCTGACCTTGTCCCTTGAATTTTTAGAGTGTCTTGGAGACCATTCCAAATCGAAGACAGGATATATTTTTCGGTTCTTTTTAACAGGTACCAAATTGTATAAATGGCCTAGGGCAGAACAGATGACGTAATGTTCTTTGTTCTTTGAGGTTATATCAAATATTGGGATACGAGATTTGGTAGTTATTGTTCTGTAAGACTCGTCACCAAGAATTGAAGCAACTCTTTTGGCTGCGTTAGGTTTTTCACAAATTACTAATTTATAATTACCACGAATCGTCTCCATCTATCTATTTAACCCAACCAATTAAACAACATACATCTGACTAAAGTATATTACAGGGAATTTGGTTCCAGTCAGGATTCATTTGTAAATACATCAGATTAATCAAACCTGCGAAATGATTAGTTGTCTAATTTCTTAGATTTGCAGTGCTATATTTATTTCTTCAAACGTTTTCTGAAGCTAAAGTAAAATCAATATTAAAGTTTATAGTATCTGTCATTCGATAAATTCCCTATCCTATACTCCAAATCGCGTTGTAACTGTCTAACATTTTTATATGCTCTACACTATTTTTTAACGAATGACGAATAGTGTCTGCGTTCTTGGGGCAGGAAGTACAAGATATGGCAAGCTTAATGAAAGCATAATAGAAATAGCATTAAATGCTGCCAAGGGAGCCATCGACTCTGCAGGCATTACACCAAAAGAAATTCAAGCCGGATATATTTCGAATGTTTTTGGAGTTGCTGATAAACAAGTACATATGGCACCGGTTTTAATGAGTAATTTGGGAATTCCAAATGTTCCCGGACTGACCATCGAATCAGCTTGTGGTTCGGGTTCTGTAATGTTCAGGGAAGCCTATGCCAATGTTGCTGCCGGTTTTTATGACTGTCTTCTAGCCCTGGGAGTTGAAAAAGTAACTCATACGGGTACAACTCAGAGTACAACTCTGTTCTCGTATTGTTCAGATTTCTTTTACGAAGGTGGTAATGGTGCATCCTTTCCCGGACTTTTTGCATCTATAGCTCGTGCATATCTGACCACGCATAAAGCGACTGAAGAAGATTTGGCATACGTTGCAGTTAAAAACCATGATAACGGACTTCTCAATCCAAAGGCACACATCAGGAAAAAAATCACAGTCGAGGATGTAATGAATTCTCCTGTGGTGGCCTCGCCGCTAAAAGTTTTTGATTGCTGCCCTTTCTCGGATGGAGCGTCTGCGGTGATTTTATGTACCGAGGAATTTGCTAAGAGGTCAGGTAAACCGTATATGAAGGTAATAGGTTCAGGCAGGGGTGCCTCACCTGCTGCGGTCCAAGGTAGAGCAGATATTACGACTATTCCTAGTACCGTTGCAGCTGCAAAACAGGCGTACAAAATGGCAGGCCTGAGACCAGAAGATATCGACTTTGCTGAGGTGCATGATTGCTTCACAATTGCAGAAGTAATTGATGTCGAGGATTTAGGTTTCTTCAAGAAAGGTACGGGGGCACAAGCTGCAAGGGAGGGAGCAACAAGGAGAGATGGTCGGATCCCGATAAATCCGTCTGGCGGATTAAAATCAAAAGGACATCCAATAGGCGCAACCGGAATAGGACAAGTGGTAGAAGTATTCGAACAGTTTACGGGAGCTGCGGGCGACCGAACTGTAAAGGACGCAGAAATCGCATTGACGCATAATTTTGGGGCGACGGGTGCAAGCGCGGCGGTTCACATATTTCAAAAAGTATAGGCTGGAGACTTGTTAGATTATGAAAGATGAATCGATTCAGACTCAGAATAAATTTATAGATTCTGCAATAAAAGGAAAAATATTAGTAAACAAATGCAGAAATTGCGGTCAACTCATGTTGGAGACTGTGTACTATTGTCCTGTTTGTTCAAAAAGTGATTTTGAACTAGTAGAATTCGAGGGAGTAGGAACCGTAGTCACTCATACAATCCAGGCTGTAGCTCCAGAAGGTTTCGAGGATCTTGATTCTTACGCATGGGTGGTCTTCAGTGTGGACAACACGCCAATAAGGGCATCAGGGTTTTTGCCTGGGATTAAAGTGCCAGCTGATTTACCGATTGGTTCTAAGGTCAAAGTCACCGGTTATGATAAGAAACATGGTCTCTCGCTTCAGAAGCTACCGTGAGACTAACAGAAAAAAGCAACGGAAAGGTTGTCTACTAGTTTTCAAAGGTCAGAGCTGCGATATTATATTATCATAATATTTCATTGTTGACGTCGTTCCATACTAACAAATAGCAAATATACAAGGATGATATTGCGAATTATACTAGAATTTCTTTACATCAGCTTTATGATACTTTCTGGTTCATACACTCTAACAATAATCCTTACATTCTATCCGTAACGATCTTTATCAATGGAGCACCATAGGCAATTCCAGAGTGATCTGACAAACGCAACCCAAATCGTAAACAAGCAAATCGGTAGGCTAAAGACGCTCCACAAAAAGTTTTCCTCAATGGATGTAGATTTCAGGAAACAAATAGGTGAAAACATCAAAGCCGGCAATAATGCGCGTGCAAAGGTGTTAGCAACTGAATTGGCAAATATCAGGAGGGTTCAACACACTACTCAGAATATGGGTATTGCCCTTGAAGTTGTGGTTCTCCGTTGTTCTACTATAAATGAATTTGCAATGATAATGGACACGATTTCACCAACTGTCCAGATGATTAAAGATATTCAAAAAGACATTTCCAAAGTTGTTCCTACAGCAAACGAGGTTATTGAAGATGTTACGAAGACCACGTCCCACGTCCTAATGAACTACAATGTTAATGCTGATTTAGGTAAAATCTCGACTCCCCTGGATGAAGATTCTTTAGGCATTCTAAACGAAGTGGAAGAACTTCTGGAGGAAGAGACAAAGTCAAGACTCCCTGACGTCCCAGAGAATATTAGTATTGAAAAGAAAGTAAAAGAACCATCTGAAATGCTAGAACAAAATAGGGTATTGGTAGAAACCTGATCAAAAAATGAGGTACAAGCTGAGATGTAGGTTCCTTTATACCATTGGTAAAGAAATATTTACAAAGTAGTTTTAATTAGTTAATTAGAATAACGGCAGCGAGGATCATTTGAGTCAGGATTCTTTATCTCAATCAGAAATTAGACCCGGTGGAGTTCTTCAAACTGCATCTAGAAGGGTAAGGATGATTTTTTCTGTCATGGCAAGTCCGAACAGAATTGATATTCTTCGAATTCTAAATTCTAAAGGCCCTCTGACCTACTCCGAGTTAAAATCTCTTGCAGGTTTTAAGTCGAAAAAGGAGTCCGGGAAATTTGCATATCATCTAAGAAAACTGCTAAGACAATCGCTTGTTGCATTAAATAAGGCAGAAAGAAGATACACAATAACGAATTTAGGAAAACTTGTACTTAGTCTTGCCAGACAAATCGAAGAGAGGTCGATAATAGAGAGTGGAAAGATGTATGTAAGAACATCAAGACATTCTATTGAAGAATTCAATTCAAACAGGATCATTCAGTCCCTAGTCAGGGAAGCGAATATGCCGCTCGAACAGGCTCACAAAATTACTGAAGAGGTGGAAAACAAGGTCTACAAATTCCAGACAGCCTACCTGACTTCATCTCTCATAAGGGAAACTGTGAATTCCGTGCTGATTGAACATGGTTTCGAAGAGTATAGAACCAAACTTGCTCGACTTGGTCTACCGACTTCCGATGTGGTGGAGCTCTTTAATGGTAGTACTAACGGCCGAAACGAAATCGACAGCATCCTTTCGGAGGCTTCAGCAGCGGTTTTTTCTGAAAACCTTCTCTTTAACATTCTACCTAAAGACATAACTGACATGCATCTTGCGGGGGAACTAAATATTTCCAACAGTGGTCTTTGGGGACTCATTCCAGATACTATATTCTATGATTCTAAGGATCTAGTTGAAAATGGACTTGATTCCAAGGGCAAATACTTGAACGTGTCACGGATACTTCCTATCAAAAAATTAGAAGATTTAACTACAACCTTTCCAAGAATGGTATCACTTCTTTCCAGAGAGGCTTATGGCGAGGTAGTATTCGATAATCTAATTGGATCAATTTTCAACAAAGCTCAATACAACCTCAAAGATGTAGAATCATTATTCACAGCCACGTTGCTTGCATCCTCTATTGCTAGATCCTATTTGCCAGGGGGATACCCTGTAGTAACAATCACGATACCCGCAGACGACCTTGAATCCAATATTGTATCAGCATTACTGAATGGATATCGTAGATATGTAGAGAATACCCCTGTGCCAAGAATAGGAGTTCAAATAACATGTCAAGATTACAATTCTATTCTTATTCATTCTGAAGTGATAGGATCTATTGGACTCTCGGGAGGAATGATTTCTGTGTCCAACAAGGGAGTACGGACTCACACTGGAGTTTTAAGAAACGTGAGTAATGACGAATCAGGACTCGTTATAGGTCTGCAATCCCTCGCAGTTAATCTTCCAAGACTGGCTTACCAATCGAACAAAGATGAAACCTACTTCAGGGCACGGCTGGCGTTGATGTTGAAACCAGCTGTAACTGCACTTGCTATTAGGAAGAAAGTGATCTCTGACATAATAAGAAAGGGAATTCTTCCCACACTTTCACAAAGATCACAATTGATGCAGCTTGGAAAGATGAATCTTGTAATTAATCTCACCGGTGCACGAGAATCAGTGTATAATATTTTGGGACACGATTTAGACGGAGAAGAAATTTTACTGAAAGTATTGCGTACAGCGGCAGATGTTGTGGCAGATAATGGTAGACAGGTAAGCGAGAATTCAATAAGTATAGCTATGGTCCCGGACGACAGCGCGAAACGACTAGCATCCCTTGACGCTGAGAAATATGGAAAGATGCAACAAAATGATGAAAGAATGCCGGAGGCCTATTCTCAAGGAATGACTATACTAGGCAATGATTTGTTAGAAAACAAAAATTCGATCCTGTCATCATCTAATATGATTAGCAGTCTTTTAAGTGGAGGTTTTTCGGTAAACGTCGACCTCACTGATATTTCTAATGACGAAACAAATGCTATCTTGAAAGCCGCATATGATCTTGATTTCTTTAGACTCATTTCCAAACATAAGATATGTTCCTTGTGCGGTACAAGGTGCTATATTTCTCAAGAAAAATGTCAAAACTGCAAATCGCATTATCTTTCAATAATTTATTGATGCAAAATCAAATAATTTACACCTCTACTATATTATTTTTTAGTAAGATAACCCTTTTAAGCTAAGCTCTTAATGTATAGGACGGGATGGCCGGAGTCACTGAGGTAAATAATTCAAATGAAAAAACGATAATACAAATACGAAAAAGGGATGGAAGGATAGTTGAATTTAATCAAAATAAAATTTCCAACGCAATTTATAGAGCGTTAATTGCGATGGGCAAGTCGGAGTATCAACTAGCAGAAAAGTTGTCAAACAAGGTAATGCAAAAGATGGTTCAGCAACGTTACGGGCTTGATAACACTGCTATGGTTCCAAGTGTAGAAGATGTTCAAGATATTGTTGAATCAATCCTAATTGAAGAAGGATTATCAGATACCGCCAAAGCCTACATTCTATACAGACACGAGAGACGCAAAGTTAGAGACGAAAAGATGAAGATTCTGAACAAAAAAGATTTAGATGAAGTAGACAAGGCCTTCGACGTAAACTCACTGCGGGTACTTGCAGCTCGCTACCTGCTTAGGGACAATAACAACGAAATATTTGAAGGGCCAAAATCAATGTTTGAAAGAGTGGCTGTCCTCGTGACCATTCCTGATATATTGCATGATACTAAAATTTTCTCTTTGGCTGAGGGTATCTCACAAAATATAGAAGAAGCAGAGAAATACTATTCCAAAATTGATGATTTTGATATGAAGCTAAAAATTGGTGATTATTACCTTAATAAGTATCATTTTGAAGCAATGATTCGTCATTATGTTTATCTGGCCAAAGGTGGACATATGAAGGTAAGCTTCAAGGAGCTCCTTCGAATAATAGCAGAAGGCAGCATGTCAGCATTTTCAGAAAGGATTATAGAATATTATAATCTCATGGTTTCAAGAGATTTCCTACCGAATACTCCTACTCTTATGAATGCGGGAGCAAAACTCGGTCAGCTCTCAGCTTGTTTTGTTCTAGATATGCCAGATGATATGTCAAAAATAATGAAATCGTCGACAGACGCCGCTATGATTTTCAAATCTGGAGGGGGAGTGGGAATTAACTATTCTAACTTGCGCCCAGAGGGTGATATCGTCGCTTCAACATCTGGTGTTGCTTCAGGACCAACTTCCTTCATGAGGATTATAGATACAATTACAGATGTCGTGAAGCAGGGCGGAAAAAGACGTGGGGCAAACATGGGAATACTAGAGGCATGGCATCCAGATATAGAAAAATTCGTCAGTGCAAAAACAAAACCAGGAGTATTTGAGAACTTTAATGTCAGTGTAGGCATTTGGGACGACTTCTGGCAATCGGTAGTAAGTGAAGATAATCACAAGTACACACTTAAGAATCCTAGGACACACGAACCAATAAAACAAATAGATTCGCATCAACTATTGGATTTAATAGCCTTCAGCGCTTGGAAAAGTGCTGAACCAGGTGTTATCTTTTTTGATAATATTAACAGGTACAATCCATGTCTGACAGCAAAAGAAGGTCCTCTCCGAGCAACAAATCCCTGTGGTGAACAGTCACTTTATCCCTACGAATCATGCAATCTGGGATCAATAAACCTGGGAAATTTTGTAAAGAGAAAAGCAGATGGTATGTTTGAGTTCGATTGGCAACGGTATGAACAGGCTGTACGTCTGTCGACCCGATTCCTTGACAACGTGATTGATATGAACAAGTATCCAGTTGGAGAAATTGATCATAACACGAAATTAACTAGAAGAATTGGATTGGGAATAATGGGAATTGCAGATCTGCTCTTTATGCTGAAAGTTCCATACAATTCTAAAGAAGGTTACGATTTCATGAACAAATTGGCTGAAGCCATATCATATTATAGTATGGAAGAAAGTGTTGCTATTGCCAAGACAAGGGGACCATTTCCTTTATTTAATAAGACGGAATATGTAAATGGAAAGATACCTGTCGCAGGATATTATGAGATACCTAAAGAAATGCATTCGTATGATTGGGATTCTCTAATTGAAAAAATAAAGAAAAATGGAATAAGAAATTCGTGGACATCAACCATAGCCCCGACTGGAACATTGTCGATGATAGCCGACACTTCAAATGGAGTAGAGCCTATATTTGCTCTTGTTTTTGAAAAGCGGGTTACAGTTGGAAGATTTTTCTACAGTAACAGGGTCTTCGAAAATCTACTAAAAGAGAAGGGTCTTTATAGTGATGAAATTCTGACCAAGATTGCCAATAATTATGGTTCTGTAAGAGGGTTGAGTGAAATTCCAGAATGGATACAAAACATATTCGTTACAGCAATCGATATTCATTGGACTGACCATTTGATGGCTCAGGCCATATGGCAAAAATGGATTAGTAATGCAATTGCCAAAACTATCAATATGCCAGCAGATGTTAATGCAGAGGATGTAAGGGCCTCCTACCTATTGTCGCATGAACTGGGATTAAAGGGAGTTACAGTCTATAGGGATGGCTCAAGACACGAACAGGTTCTTCATATAACTGGGAATGACAAGAAGGAAAGGAACTTCATTGTAAGACCCAGCGCTCATGTTGCTGACTACATACGATCAAATATTAAACAAAACTATGTCAGAACACAGATTGAAAAGATTTTCAAAGAGTCAGAGGCAATCGATGAGTTATATATCCACCCTACGACCGAGGTGAAGAAGACAATATCATCCATCGCAACAAATGAATTCTGCGAAGATGAATCTTGTCCATCCTGTAAAGCGAGATTAATCATTACTGAGGGCTGTAATATGTGTATTGAGTGTGGTTTCAGTAGCTGCGGCTCAGGATGAGTGCTAAAAGCACTCCTTTGTTCTTCCCCCTAGAAACATACATAATTTTTTGATGCACATGAATTCAGTACGCCCTTAAGCAGTCGAGTATTGCAAATAGTTGACAGATCCATTTGATTGGTCTTAAGATGCGTATAGTGAGTGTTAGCGATGTGTGGGGTTATCCCAATAAGTTCATATGCACTGTGCTGGGAGTTTTAATGATTGGGGATTTACAAATATGATGTCTACAGAAGTCCAAATATTGGATTGTTCGTAAAATCAAACAATTCAATATTATCTGTTCCATTTGGCTTTGCAGAAACAAAGGCCAAGAAACTCAGGGATTATCTAGATGTAGACAAAATGTTTTATGCTTCTGTATCAGGAACTAGGTTAATTGGTCCTCTAACTGTGATGAATAATAACGGCATCATCCTCCCTTCCACAGCTTCTGAAGAGGAATTACAACTTTTTAAACAAGAAAGCAAATTGAATGTAGACCGCTTGAATTCCAAGTTCACGGCAGTCGGAAATTTGATTTCGGCGAATGACAATGGTGCGCTTGTGTCCAGCTTGATTAAAGCAGAAACTCGTCAACAGATAAGGGATATTCTAGGGGTTCAAGTTGATACTTTGTCCATAGCAGGATTTGTGCAAACAGGAGTTATGGTCGTTGCTACTAATCTGGGAGCTGCTGTCCATCCGAATGCAAGTGAGGAAGAAGTTCGCATGATCTCTGAAATACTAAAGGTTGATGTTGAACCTGCGACTATCAATGGCGGAATCCCATACCTTTCATCAGGGATCATAGCCAATTCAAATTCTGTAGTGGTAGGAAGTCTGACTACAGGTCCGGAATTTATAATGCTAAGCAGAGCTTTCAAAACGTAATTTGTATTAACCGGTAGGTAAAGGAGTTAAAGAATCAAGTAGTTGATAAGATCCACATTAATCGGCTATATATTTCTATTAAAATCAATACTACCCGAAAATGGTCACTGCTTATGTCTGTGTAATGACTGCTGCTAAAGAAATACGAAGAATCACTAACTGATAGTAAAGCAATAGTTGTATTTACTCATAATTGATAACGGTATGGTTTAAGGTAATATTAGTTACGATTATATTGATTAAGGTTTCGTTAGTTATTAGACTTAATATGATTCATTATGGCCAATTTGAGAGTCTCATTAACAATTGGAAGAATTCGAGGGTCGTTTATCTTAGGTATAATATATTTTTCACTCAAATGAACCTGGTCTACCAACCCCGCAATGCCCTGAGCTACTGATACAAGCATTTCTTCTGTCAGTTTTTTGATCTTAAGATCCAGTAGTGCTCGCATTACCGAAGGAAATACAAGTGCATTATTTACTTGATTGCTATAATCCGATCTTCCGGTAGCAATAATCATGGCTCCGGCCTCATATGCGTCAAGTGGCAGAATTTCAGGATCCGGATTGCTGAGAGCAAAAACTATAGGACCATGCCTCATCGACCTAATCATGTTCTTATCAAAAAGACCAGCAACCCCCGAAACCCCAATTACTACATCTGAATCTCTAATTGCATCAGTTAAGTTTCCTACAACTTTGTTAGGATTTGTCCTCCGTGCGATTTCAAGCTTGTATGAATTATTTTCAATATCCTTCCTTGAAGGGTGCAGGATGCCTATCCTGTCGGTAACTAGAATGTCTCGGCAACCTGCCGTAAGGAGAATCTTACATATTCCATAACCGGCAGAACCTGCTCCAGCTATTGTTATTCTGATGTCGCTTAGTCTCTTCTGCACGAGTTTAAGAGCATTTATCAATGCAGCAAGAGCAATTACAGCAGTACCATGTTGATCATCATGGAAGACTGGAATTGATAACTCACGAGTCAGCCGTTCGACTATTTTGAGCACCTTGGGTGATTCTATATCCTCTATATTCACAGCTCCAAAGTTAGGTTCTACAATTTTTGCGAATTTTATGATTTCTTCCAAATCCTGAGTGGCAATACACAAAGGGATTGCATTTATGCCGCCAAGTACTTTGAATAGCACTGATTTTCCTTCCATCACGGCTAAGGCTGCTTCGGGCCCTACATTTCCAAGACCTAATACTCTAGTACCGTCGCAAATGATGGCAACATTATTCCATTTGGATGTATATTCGTAGGCTAGGGATTTGTTTCCACTTATTTCTTGGGCAACGTATGCAACTCCTGGAGTATAAATAAGATTTAACGTTTCATTTTTTCCATCCAGTGCGCCGTCAGTGAAGACTTTACTTTTAATTTCTATCTTCCCTTTGAGAATTCTGTGCAAACTGATGGCGTCGTCTTTTAATGTCATTTACTTTTATTGATGACAGTAGGAAAATATCTGTATTGCTACTGGCATTAATCATAACTCGACAAAATTAGACGCTTGAAATTGTTCTGCGGGTATCTCATCTTTGCATGGTCTATTTTTTCAATAGGGCTCGCAAAATCGGGGTCTTTAATCTGTTCTGATCCAAATTATTCATGATGCATACGCCAAATTGGGAACTCAAAGCATATGCCAATAAAAATTTCCAAAACATTCCTTAGAAAAATCATTTAATGAATTAGCTACATGAACCATTTATACAACTATACGGCTACCTGCTCATATCTTAGCTTCTGCTGCGTCATGAATTTCGGGCAGAAAGTAGAATTCCCAGTCCCGCATTCAATTAGTATATCTAATATCAGGATTAATTCTTGAAGATGATATTGCATGATCATCTTGCTGATATGAAGTAACGACATCAGTTCGATTTATTTTGATTTTGAGATTATTTACTTCAATACCAGACATCCCGTGTTCTTTAGCCAAGATCATTTTGGTACGATTTTCTGGATCATATACTTTGTTAGGATCTGACATAAATGATATTTCTACTTCTCTATTCAAAGATGTCTTGGGAATTTTGTTAGAAGGATCAGCTATAATTTGAAATGCAACATTTTCAGTAATTATATTTTGAGGCAATTTTGGTAATGCGTTTGCGGTATAGAATACCTGTACATCAATTAAATCTGCATTTGCATCATCGACTGGTCTCAAAATTGACACACCATTTCCGCTCGGATCCGGAAACGCACCAAGAATATTACCACTAATTGGTAGTACAATCACAATGAATCCTTCAAGGAAATTGGTATTATTTGAGATAAGTACCTGGAGGTCAGAACATGATATTTTGGTAGAAGTTTCAGCTGATAAATGCTTAATAATTGCATTTGAAGAAGGGCCATCAGAAACTACTACATTCCAAAGGAGCTTGATAGGGTAGTTCTGCTTGTTAAAAATGCTGATGTCAGTGTCATAATAGCCGGGTCTGAGTGGTCCATTATTCGAAGAAATCGTACCACAAACGAATTTGGGTGTATAGCTTATGGTTCCTATATTGGCCTGATACGAGGTGTTAGTCGTTGAGTTTAGATTGGTTCGATTTTTATCAAAAGTTAATGTCCCAATGGTCATATTCTTAATTTGCAAAATTCTAGGAAGGCTATCCGAATTACCTGTTTTTGGAGTATCTACGTTTGATATTGTAATATTTCCCTTACGCTCGTTGTCTGGCAGCGATAGATCCCAATTTTTTCCGCCTACAGCATAAATTGAATTGTTTTGAATTCTAGAACTCATGTTCTCTGCGTTAGGATTTGCTGCTATAGCAGACTTTACTACTGTCCCCGCCGCCGAAATGAGTGAATCAGTTGCCGTTGATGAAATATTCCATAGTAAATTTTCATTTGCTCCGGATGCAACAACATCATTTTTGACTGAAGTCATTGCTAACTGGCAAGCAAATAAAACCAGAATCGATATAATAATCAAGAACCTTTTCAAGTTGACCATATTTACGAGGGAAATTCTATAATATATGTGATGATGATATAGATAATGCCTATACTTGACAAAGTCTTGAAAAATGCAGGCTAATAATTTTATTCTACCTTCAACCCCTATCTATTATCTAGACTTTTGTTCAAAATCGACAATCTTTTATTAGGAATGCTTTTCAGAATAATTAAAAGCTGAGGTTTATGAAAAATAATCACTTCTTTGATCGCGATATAGTTACAATAAAGGACTTCTCGAAAGCTGATCTAGAATTTGTGTTCGACGCAACAGACAAAGTTAGTTCTCTCAAGCCAAAAGAAAGAGGTCAGCTAGCCTCTGCAAGAACACTTGGCTATATCTTCTACGAACCCAGTACCAGAACGAGAATGAGTTTTGAAGCTGCAATGGCATCCATAGGAGGTAGTTCCTTGGGAATATTTGATCCTCGATATTCTTCAATAGAGAAGGGGGAAACGTTATACGATACGATTCGAACAATGGATCTCTATTCCGATATCCTGGTACTGCGGCATCAAATGGATGGCTCTAGCAGATATGCTGCAGAAATATCCACCCATCCTGTTCTTAATGGAGGTAGTGGTAGTGAAGAACATCCAACTCAGGCAATGCTTGACCTATACACAATGAAAAAGGAGAAAAAAAATATCGATGGGCTTAAGATATGTATTCTGGGAGATCTAAAATATGGTAGAACTGTGTATTCCTTACTATATGGTCTTGTTCACTATAACGTAGAAATTTTCTTGGTCTCACCACCATCTTTGCGTATCAGGCAGGAATCAATTTATGGACTTACGGAAAAGTTAAAAATATCTGAACTTACAGAACTAGACGACGAGCTTCTTAGTAAAATAGATGTGCTATATGTGACTCGCATACAGCGAGAGCGATTTCCCGATATACAAGAATATGAGAAAGTTAAGGGTACATATATTATTGATAGTAACGTCTTGAATAGGTTAAAATCCGATGCATCCATTATGCATCCCATGCCTAGAATTGACGAAATATCTAAGAATATAGATCTAACGAAAAATGCCATATACTTCAAACAAGTCGCATACGGAAAAGAACTGAGAGCAGCATTACTGGCGCTTGTTCTCAATGAATCTGGTCTATAATAAGCTCCCCAAGTCGGGTAAGCGAAACTCCCCACTCACTCCGTCGCTATATTATACTTCAGTCAAATTTATGTGATGTTAGGGCTATTTTCCAGAATAGTGATTGAGCAATTAAGAGACTTTTGTAAACGGTTCTATTGGACATAGGTTAGCCAATTCTTGCTCAGTACCCCAGCCTTTCCGCGTACTATTTTTTCATAATGTTCCTGAAGCTTCTTAGTAGTTTTTCCCACAGTACCACCAGCCAAAGCTCTACTGTCAATTTCGATTATTGGTTTGATCTGAGCGGCAGTGCCACTTAGAAATGCCTCATCCGCTGCGTATATTTCGTCTCTGGTAATGTCGCGAATTTCAAAAGCAATCCCATGTTCTTTACATATGGTCAGAATCGTAGACCTAGTAATTCCATCTAATGCGCCTGCACTAATGGGCGGAGTTACAACCGTCTTATCCCTTACTAAGAAGATATTTTCTGCACTGCCTTCAACCACTTTTCCTTGGGTATTTAGCATGATAGCTTCGTCGTATCCAGCCTTAATAGCTTCAACTCTAGCTAAAGCAGAGTTTGCATAATTGGCTGTAGCTTTGGCGCGCATTGGCATACATCTATTATCAATCCTTAGCCAGGAAGAAATCATCACTCTCGCTCCAACACGACCCGAATTTGACTTGAGGTATTCATCCCATTTCCAAAGAGCAACTGACACTGATACCTTATTAGGTAAAGGATTGACTCCCATTTTGCCATAGCCATAGTACGCTATGGGGCGGACGTACCATTCATTAGAACCATTTATCTTTATGGTTTCTAAAACAATACGTTCAAGCTCCTTGTCTGATTGCCGAAAAGTCATATAATACATTTTTCCACTTTCGATCAATCTTCTGATGTGCTCTTTTAGTCTAAAAACAGCATAGCCCTTTGTTGTTTTATAGCAACGAATACCCTCAAAAACACCAGTACCATAATGCAAGGCGTGTGTCAAGACATGAATCTTTGCTTCATCCCAGTCATAGAACCTACCATCGATCCAAATTTTCTTTCCGTTCATGACTGTTTAACTCCATGTATTTGCTTTCTCTTTGCGTGTACTGCTCTGACAGCGGCAGAGACATTCGACTCATCTACGACTATCAGGATCCTAGAGGTCTCTTCCTGAGCATCTAAATTTAGGATATTTATGCTATTCTCGCCTACTGTGCTACTAGCAGTGGATGTAATTCCTGGTATCTTCCACATGTTATCCCCAATCAAAGTTACGACACCTCTTCCATACATAATCTCAAGCTTTGGATAGAATGCTCTGAAATGACGTTCATTGCGGCGAACGTAATCTCCATCTAGGAACAGCACTCGACTGATTTCCACACCGTCCTTTTTATAAGGGGATAATTTCACGAAATCGTGATATTGTTTGTCACTTTCTAACATTGCAAGTAGATGAGAAGCAGCAAGGCTCTCAATTCTAACTATGGCACAATTCTTCCTCCCAGTAACAATCTTGAGATAATTGGCTGATTCTTCACTAGCATGATTCACTATTCTAGTTAGATTTGATGGACTCCTCATATCAGTTATTACTATGGGGATGTCAAGTCCATTATCATCGATTTCTTTTATTGCCACCGGATCAAGGATCTTCATTCCAAACATGCCTGCTAACTTTGCCTCGTTATACGACAAATTATTGACACAATCTAAGTCTTGCTTTACTATCTTGGGATCGGCACTTAGTACTGCATTATCCTTCTCAAAATCAAGTTCAGTATCATAATAATCATTCAATAGTATTGCGACATCTGCAGCAGTTCTGTCAGAACCTCCTCTTTCATAAGTTGTTTCGATTCCGTCAACAGTCTTACCCACGAAACCGCCTAGTGTAACGATGTCATTTTTTTCTATCAATTGTTTGAGGTATGTAATCCTTTTTCTCGAATCATCAAATAGGAATGTCGCTGCTTCAAAGTTATCGTCTGTTACTATAGGCCAATTCTCTATTCTTACATGATCCGATATTAGCCCTTTACTTCTCAGAATATAATCCATCAGATATGACATAACTATCTCACCACTATACGCCAGAGTTCTAGCCCTAGTAACGTCAACAAATCGACGATTTTCGGCCGCCTGCTTGAGAGATACAATTACTTCCTTGTGAAATTTATCAAGGTCGACTAAGAATGCTTTATACAAAGACTGTGGGAGATATTCCGCGGCTATTTTCTCATATATATCTCTTAAAATATCTATTTCAATTGGATTCGAGTTAGAATAATTTCTTCCAACGTGAATCGCAACATCGGTCATTGAGACAGTCTTGCCCTCGTAATTTGTCAAGGGCGCTGAAAACACCGCTATTACCATTGATTCACGTCTCACCTGAATTATTCTTTCGATAACCTCTGCGATGGCTGATCCATCAATTCCTAGTGCACTTCCACCAAATTTCATTACAGTGACGCGTTTCAATGTAATAATCCTTGAAAGTTGCATAATTTAATCCATATATTAGGTATCCCATCAGATCAATTCGCAGCATAGACTAATAGCGGCAGGTAAATGTGACACCATGAGTATCAGTACTGATATTTTGTTTTGATACAATAGGTAGGCGGATACACGATTTCTAGTTCGCGAGTGTAAGCACTATAATTTTTAGGTCAGGCCTTGTAAGGACCAATAACGGATGTTTAAGATAATAGGTGGAGTTGGTCATAAATGTCGAATATGTTGGACAATGGTTTCAATGGCAATTCTATTAGTGAATTTATTTTCGATTCTCCTTGATAACACCTTCCTCGTTGCAGCGGGCTTACGTCCATCATATGTCTATGATTATGCAAACGTTATAGATTCGAATTACGAGTCAGTGATTGAAGGTTATCTTCGGGCAGTAGATGAAGCAACATCTGCAGAAATCGTAATTTACACAATTCCGAGCTTTATTGGGCATGGGATTAAGAAAGACGGTCACGAAATCAATGACAGGGATTTGTTGGCAAATTTCCTATTCAATGAAATTACATTGGATGGTATCAAAGGCATTGGCAAGAAAGGGAAAGATAACGGTGTCTTGGTCTTGTATTCACTAAAATCTGACTCTGGAGGTGGTTCTATGCGGATAGAAGTTGGCCGCGGACTAGAAGGGGACATTACAGACGGAATGGCGGGCGAAATTCTCGATTCTTATTTGGTCCCTGCTAGAGAAACATATCAAAATTCCGGCAATAGCACAGTCCTTGATAAGGCATTCCTCAATACGGTTCTGTCCATTGGACAACGCATAGGATATTCTACCAAGGAAGGGAGATACCAACTTGATGAGCCTCTTCAGAATGGTGACAATATCGAACTATTCCAAATAGCCTTGCCATTACTTGTAATCGGTCTGATAGTATTTCTTGTATTCATTGGACGGAAGAGAAGATGGGGTGGCTGGTACGGTGGGGTTATTGGTGGAGGGTCTGGATGGGGCGGAGGCTGGAGTAGTGGCGCTGGTGGAAGTATCAGTGGAGGGGGAGGTCGTAGCGCCGGAGGAGGTGCTGGTAGATAAATTTAATATATGTCAGCCTTGTGAGAGACAGACACGTGGTCTTTTGGCTAGAACTGGTATCAAGGTTGCAGTAGGATTAGTCCTTATCATCGTGATTATTCTCGGTATACTGTATGGTATGTATGTCTCTGGATACAATGCTGTTCAAGCCAAGGACGAGTCAGTAAAAAAACTTGCCGCAGATGTTGACACACAACTTCAAAGGAGGTATGATTTGATACCTAATTTAGTATCTTCGGTTAAGGGTTATATGCAATTTGAGCAGCAGACGTTGGAAAGAATTACCCAACTGAGGTCGCAATGGATGGCAGCTTCTGATACTTCGCAACGTGTGAACCTTAGTAACCAAATAGAAGAAGCTCTAAGTAAGATCATATTGACATACGAAAATTATCCTGAACTCAAATCCGACAGGACTGTAACAAGATTGATGGACGAAATAGCAGGCACCGAAAATAGGATTTCCGTGGCACGAACATATTACAATGATGGAGTTAGAGATTTCAATACCCACCTTAGGACATTCCCAAATAACATATTTAATGAAAATGGATTTTTAGGAGCAAAAGCTTGGGGGTACAACGTTTTTCCACAATATTCAGCGACGCAGAATGCTCGGAATACCGTTCCTCAAGTGAATCTGACACTTGCTCAATAGCAGGCGGCGGTAAGCACAATCGGCTGAGTATTAAGCATCATCGGGGGGTCCGATTTCAACGGTACTCTTCGACTAGTGGGGCTTCCCTTGAAACTACGTTTGTGATTAGTACTGAAAGGACATATCCAATACAAGGTTCAATGAGATACAATAGATAGGATTGACGATTATTTAACTAGGCAGATGATTAGTATTTGAAGAGCATTTACAAAGATACATGGAAGAATTTTGTCTGGACTGGTTGAAAGGTAGGGATTTGATCGAAAATATTATTAATTAATCTTCTTACTGTACGAATAAGTTGAACAGGCTCATTGGTGTTATTTTCATTGCAGGGTTTATAGCCATATTTCAAACAGGCTCAAATAGTTCGTTGGCACAAACCATCAACTCAACTCAAAATTTGAATCAAACCGGTCTAGATGGCAACTTGCTGTACATAGTAATTTTTGGGAATAAAACGATAGGAAATATAGACAACCAGACAAATTTCGTATCCTCTGTAGTTGGGAATAGCCTGGATAGGATAAGGGAAGAATTTGTAAAGAGCATTAGCATGATTCCCTCTGAACAACTAAAGAAGGAAATAAACCAAGTAGTCGACGCAGGGATATCTGGAGCTGGCTGCAAAAACATTGTCCATACTGTCGATAGTAAAGTAGATTGTATCAAGTCAGGAGACAAGGTATTTTGGTTTGTGTCGGAGGTGGTTATACCTAAAAATCAAGATGCCAACAAGACGTCTGGCATTGGAGTATCCATAGCTAACGGAACATTGGGGTACAAGACAGTATACGAACATACTACGAGTCCAAAAACGTTTACTCCTGAGGAACAGGCAGCAATAGATATGCGATGCAACGTACTCGGAAATAATTACTCGTCTTTATCAATTGCTGATCGTGGATGGCTCCTCGCTAACTGCTGATCCAATGTTTACCTAGGGGCTAAGCGCAAGAACGTGAGCGGTCGGACAAGAGAGAAATCGGAAAGCACAAACGCTAGTACTGTTCAAGTCATGCATATCCATTTGCCAGTTTGGGTTAAATTCAGAACAGAAAAGTGTGTGATTCTGCCCTTTACTACCATTCGGGATGCAGTACATAACCCCTCTATGTTATTTAATTAAATCAGGTAAGTTTTGTCGGAAATAAAATAAAATAAAATGAACAGCTGCTTATTGATAAATTCCTAAACTTATCAATGTGAGTATTTACGATTTGCAAATTAAGGAAATTCTCACCATTCCATTTTTTTAATGCTCCCACTCTGTCAAATTCGAACAGTAAAAATATTAAAGATTGCCTTCCAATAACTAACTTGATCTTGGCTTGGTGAAAATTGGCAGCTCCGAAAGTGACGAAAAGAAGAAACGGACAACAAAGAAAGGTATTTTGGTAACAATCATCATAGTCGCAGCTATTGTAGCTACAAGCTTTCTTGTGTACTTGATCCCTTGATAGACAAGCACGGAAATTAAACATCATTTAATAGAACATGTTTTCAGCAAAATAAAAAAACTATGCCAAAATCAGTTGTCCGTCACAGCAATACCTACGCAGCCATAAGACTAAAATATCGCTAGTGATATTACTAGTGATATGATCTCGAATTGGATTGCAAGGGTTGGAAGTGTAATACCTAGAGGATTTTCTCGTCATTACGTTTTAGCATTACTAAAAGAGCAACCTATGACGGGCAAGGAAATAATAGATAAAGCCATTTTGCAAAGTGACGGAAAGTGGAAACCATCTCCAGGCTTAATTTATCCAATGTTAGGTAGGTTACTGGAAGAAGGACTAATAAGTGAAACAGACAGTGGGAAATATCGTATCACGTCAAAGGGATTGGAAATAGTAGATGTTGATTCAGTACGCAGCATAATGCAAAAACAACTAGATGTAATGCTTAGGGTAGGGAATGTTGGTAAATTTATGACAATGGATCTAATCGACCGAATGTCGACCTTAGGTTCTACATTAAGCTCGAACCTCGATAAGATGACCGTACAAGAGCGTGACAAGTACAAGCAATTCCTCTTGAGCGAAATCAAGAAGTTACAAGAACAAGAAAAGCTAAAAAACGAATAAAAGTAATGTGAGCAATATACTTACTAAGCATTTAGGATTTGTGTGAAATTCAATGGGTAATTATTCTGAAAGAATCGATCTCCTGGTAGCGCGAATGAAAGTAATGGAAGAAGATATCGACAAGGAAATAGAATCGCTTAAA